>JALYOY010000047.1 GCA_030856655.1 Pseudomonadota bacterium
ATGGTTATTACTGGCAGCGAAAAGGCATTTGCAGCAGGTGCCGATATTGGTGCGATGGCTCACTTCAGCTATATGGATGCCTATAAAAATAGCTACATCACACGCAATTGGGAGAAAATTCTTTTAGTGCGAAAGCCCGTAATTGCCGCAGTGGCCGGATATGCGCTGGGCGGCGGCTGTGAACTTGCGATGATGTGCGATTTCATCATAGCCGCCGATAGCGCGAAATTCGGCCAGCCCGAAATTAAATTGGGCACCATGCCCGGTGCCGGCGGTACTCAGCGTTTACCGCGCGCGATATCAAAAGCGAAAGCAATGGATATGTGCTTGACAGCGCGAATGATGGATGCCGCCGAAGCGGAACGTGCCGGACTGGTTTCGCGCGTCGTGCCTGCGACAAAATTAATGGAAGAAACACTGGCAGTCGCAGCAGCGATTTCAGCCATGTCTTTGCCGATCATCATGATGATCAAAGAATCGGTAAACCGCGCCTATGAATCAACGCTTACTGATGGCGTCCAATACGAACGTCGACTCTTCCATAGCACTTTTGCAACTGACGACCAAAAGGAAGGAATGAAGGCTTTTATCGAGAAGCGCTTGCCAAGCTTTAGAAATCTTTGATATAGTGCGCGTCCCGTTCGAGAACGGGCGTAGCAAAAAGCAGTAAATCACTGGCATGAGCAAAAAGGCCAGGGAGCGAAAATGCGACGGAATCACAAACAGGTTTGAGAATTAAACGCTTCAAAAAAGATTGACGTAAGAAAGAAAGTGCCGCATAATCTCATCTCTCTGCTGCTGACAAACAAAACGATTTGTTGGAAGTGCGAAGCCCGGTAAGTTGGGTGGGGCGCGGCAGAAAAAGTTCTTTAAAAATTAACAGCCGATAAGTGTGGGCGCTTGATGGAAATGCGACAGCAAAGCAATTTGCTGTATAGCTTAAAAAATCAAGTGTTCACAAAGAAGAAATATAGGACAGTTCGCAAGAACTGGCCTGTCAGACTTTTGAGTGAGCGATAGCAGAGATGCTAGGCAGCAATGCCACAAACAGAGATTAAACTGAAGAGTTTGATCCTGGCTCAGATTGAACGCTGGCGGCATGCCTTACACATGCAAGTCGAACGGCAGCACGGGGGCAACCCTGGTGGCGAGTGGCGAACGGGTGAGTAATATATCGGAACGTGCCCTGGAGTGGGGGATAGCTCGGCGAAAGCCGGATTAATACCGCATAAGACCTGAGGGTGAAAGCGGGGGATCGCAAGACCTCGTGCTACTGGAGCGGCCGATGTCAGATTAGCTTGTTGGTAGGGTAAAAGCCTACCAAGGCATCGATCAGTAGCTGGTCTGAGAGGACGACCAGCCACACTGGAACTGAGACACGGTCCAGACTCCTACGGGAGGCAGCAGTGGGGAATTTTGGACAATGGGCGAAAGCCTGATCCAGCAATGCCGCGTGAGTGAAGAAGGCCTTCGGGTTGTAAAGCTCTTTTGTCAGGGAAGAAACGGTGAGGGCTAATATCCCTTGCTAATGACGGTACCTGAAGAATAAGCACCGGCTAACTACGTGCCAGCAGCCGCGGTAATACGTAGGGTGCAAGCGTTAATCGGAATTACTGGGCGTAAAGCGTGCGCAGGCGGTTTTGTAAGTCTGTCGTGAAATCCCCGGGCTCAACCTGGGAATTGCGATGGAGACTGCAAGGCTAGAATCTGGCAGAGGGGGGTAGAATTCCACGTGTAGCAGTGAAATGCGTAGAGATGTGGAGGAACACCGATGGCGAAGGCAGCCCCCTGGGTCAAGATTGACGCTCATGCACGAAAGCGTGGGGAGCAAACAGGATTAGATACCCTGGTAGTCCACGCCCTAAACGATGTCTACTAGTTGTCGGGTCTTAATTGACTTGGTAACGCAGCTAACGCGTGAAGTAGACCGCCTGGGGAGTACGGTCGCAAGATTAAAACTCAAAGGAATTGACGGGGACCCGCACAAGCGGTGGATGATGTGGATTAATTCGATGCAACGCGAAAAACCTTACCTACCCTTGACATG
>JALYOY010000072.1 GCA_030856655.1 Pseudomonadota bacterium
TTGCCATGGGTGCCGGCGATAGCGATTCCCTGGCGCAATCGCAGCAATTCCGCCAACATGATGGCGCGCGGCACCACCGGCACGTTTCGCTCGCGCGCGGCAATCACCTCGGGGTTATCCGGCCTGATCGCGGTAGACGTCACTACCGCATCAGCCGAGGCGACATGACCGCTCGCATGACCGACATGAATGATCGCTCCCAGTTTTTTCAGGCGCCGCGTCGTGGCGGTATCGGTTAAATCCGAGCCGCTAACCTGATATCCCAGATTAAGCAGCACTTCGGCGATTCCGCTCATACCCGAGCCACCGATGCCGACAAAATGGACATGTTTGACTTTATGTTTCATAGTTAAATGTGTGAAACGTGAAGAAGAACGCTATGTTGAAGAACCGCGTTTCATTCTTCTTACGTTTCAGTTTTTATGCTCCTATCATCTCCATGCACGCTTCCGCTACCAGTCTGGTCGCATCCGGTTTCGCAAGTTCTCGGGCCTTCATCGCCATTTCCAAAAGGTTTTCGCGGGTAAATCCCATCAATAAACCTGCCAGGCTTTGCGCATCCAGTTCATTTTGCGGCAGCAGCACCGCCGCATTCCTGTCACTTAAGAATCTCGCATTGCTGGTCTGGTGATCATCCACGGCATAGGGAAAAGGCACTAGAATGCTCGCCGCACCGGCTGCAGTCAGTTCAGCGATGGTGAGCGCTCCTGCGCGGCACACCACCAAGTCACAGTCAGCGTAATGGGCAGCCATATTCTCGATAAATGTGACCAATTCGCCTTTTACCTCCGCTTCGGTATAATTTCTTCTCAGCGATTCCAAATGCTTTGCTCCTGCCTGGTGGGTTACCAGCGGACGTATTTTTTCGGGAATCAGCTTCAGCGCCTGCGGCACGACAGTATTCAGCGCTTGCGCGCCCAGGCTTCCGCCAATGACCAGCAGTCTCAATTTTTGGCTCCCGGTCTTACTGCGCGCGCTATATCTTTTTTCGGGAGGCTCCAACTGGCTGATCTCGCTACGCACCGGGTTGCCGCAAAATACTACCTTCGTGCCGTTGCTGATTGCATCGGGGAAACCCAGCAAGACTTTGTCGGCAAGTTTGGCCAATATCCTATTGGCGAGGCCGGGAATAGAATTCTGTTCGTGTATCAGTAGCGGCTTGTTCAGCAACGAAGCCATAAGCCCGCCAGGAAATGCGGGGTAGCCGCCCATGCCAAGCACTACGTCGGGGCGCACCCGGAGCATCACCGCGACGCTTTGCCATAACGCTAGTAACAACCGCAGCGGCAGCGTAAGCCAAGTTGCAGCGTTTTTTCCACGCAACCCGGAAAAACGAATGGTTTCCATGTCATAGCCTCGCTGTGGCGCCAGCATGGTTTCCATTCCTCTTTCAGTTCCCAGCCACACCACACGCCAGCCCGCCATCTTCATATAATCCGCCACTGCCAGCCCCGGAAACACATGCCCGCCGGTTCCCCCCGCCATGATGAGAATGGTGGGAATCAAATTAAAACTCCTATGGTTGTCCTAAGGTTCGCGATTACTTTCATACGGCATAGCCTTTTATCAGTTGCCGGTTCTCCCAATCCACCCGCAGCAGCACCGCCAGTGCGACGCAACTGGCGACGATGCTGCTGCCGCCGAAGCTCATCAGCGGCAAAGTCAATCCCTTCGTCGGCAACACGCCCATATTCACGCCCATATTGATTAAGGTTTGTACCCCCAGCCATACACCGATACCTTGCGCCACCAGCGCGGAAAAGTGGCGTTCCCGCATAGCCGCCTGGCGGCCTATTGCGAAAGCACGTATCACGAGCCATGCGAATAGCGCTGCTACCGTCGTCACTCCGATGAAACCGAGCTCCTCCGCGATTACCGCAAGCAGAAAATCGGTGTGCGCTTCAGGCAGGTAGAAAAGTTTTTCCACGCTGCCACCCAGGCCGACGCCCAGCCATTCGCCGCGTCCGAATGCAATTAATGCATGACTTAATTGGTATCCTTTTCCATAGGGGTCGTCCCATGGATCCATGAATCCAAAAAAACGCTGCATGCGATAAGGCTCGATCCAAATCAACGTCAACAGACAGATAACCAGAAAGCCGGTCAGTCCTGCAAACAGCTTCAGGTCCATTCCTCCCAAAAACAGTATCGCCATCATGATCGCGGTGATCACAACGAACGCGCCTAAGTCCGGCTCGAGCAACAGCAGCGGACCCACCATTAGCATGACAATCAACATGGGAAAGAAGCCCTTGCGAAAACTTCCCAGGTAAGCTGCCTTGCGGACGGTATAGTTGGCGGCGTAAATCACCATGAACAGTTTCATGAATTCTGACGGTTGAAAATTTACTATCAGCAGCGATATCCAGCGACGGCTGCCGTTGACTTCGCGGCCTATGCCGGGAATCAATACCAGCACGAGCAGTCCCACCCCCAGTAAAAATAGATGAAGCGAATACTTCTGCCATAGCCGCATAGGTAACTGGAATGCGATCAAACCTATCAGCAGACCCACCATCAAATAGGCGCCGTGCCGAACGAGAAAATAGGCCGGATAGCCATTGGTATTCCGTCCCGCCTCGGCAATGGAGATGGAAGCGGAATAAACCATTACCAGCCCCAGACTCAGCAGCAATATCACAGACCAGATCAAGGATTGATCAAAATTTGGCAAAATTCTCTGATTGCTGATATGGTTCTGGTAGATCATCAGTTGAAGGCTTTATGAATGGCTGAAGTTTCTGCCTGCAGGGCTCTTACCGCCGCAACAAATGCTTCGGCGCGGTGAGCGTAATTCTTGAACATATCCAGGCTGGCACATGCCGGCGACATCAATACCGCGTCACCTTTCCGTGCCAGCATAAAACTTTTTTGCACCGCTTCTTCCATCGTCGCCGCATGATGCAGCGGTACCTCGCAATCACCTATTGCGGTGGCGATTTTTTCTGCATCTCGCCCGATCAACACCACTGCTCGCGCGTGTTCGGCGATCGGACCCGCCAATGGCGAGAAATTCTGCCCTTTGCCATCGCCGCCAGCGATCAATACCACGCTTTGCGTCATGCCCTTCAGAGCCGCGACCGTTGCACCTACATTAGTGCCTTTGGAGTCGTCGTAGAAGGTGACACCGTTAAATGCCGCTACCTTCTCCATTCGATGCGGCAACCCTTTAAATTCACGCAAGGCCTGCAGCAACGGCTCAAACGGCAGGTCAATTGCACGGCATAATGCCAATGCAGCCAGCGCGTTGGCTGCATTGTGCAGCCCGTTAACGCCGAGCTCACTGATTTTCATCAAACGAGTTTTCCCCTGGACCAGCCAAATATTTACGCCGTCTCGCAGTAGTCCGAAATCGCTGTCGGCAGTTGGCATATCCAGGCCGAAGGTCATCTGCCTTCTTCCGCTTAACGCCATCGCGCGCACCACAGAATCCCCGCGATTCAGAACCTGAATGCCGCCAGCGGCTGCCCCACCCACAAATATTCTTGCCTTGGCGGCTGCGTAATCCTGCATCCCGGCGTAGCGATCGAAATGGTCTTCGCTTAAATTCAGCACCGCCGCCGCATCAGGGTCAAGACTTTGAGTGGTTTCCAATTGAAAACTAGAAACCTCCAATACCCATGCTTCGGGAAATTTTCCCGACTCTTTCCGCTGCATCAGCGCGTCCAGCACCGGTGGACCGATATTTCCGGCCACCTCGACGTCCCATCCCGCTTTCTCTACCATTGCGCCTACCATAGCAGTCACGGTAGTCTTGCCGTTGGAACCGGTAACGGCCAGGATTTTTGGCTTGGAAATGTTGAGTTGTTTAATTGCGAGAGCAAAAATTTCCATATCGCCTACCACCGGCACCCCATCCTTCACTGCCTGCTGTACCAACCGCTCCACCAGAGGCACTCCCGGACTGATAGCGACGACGTCTATACCGATGAAGATCTCGGCTTGAAATGCGCCAGCGAATGTTCCGGAGGCAGGCAGGGCTTGCTTCAATGCAGCTAGGTATGGTGGCGTAGCACGACTGTCGGCCGCGCGCACCTTCGCTCCCATATGCGATAGCCACTGTGCCATGGAGAATCCGGTTTCACCCATTCCAAGCACCAGCACGGTTTTACCTCGAAAGTTCATACGTAAACGTTGTTTTTTTCATCTCAACTTCAAAGTGGATAATCCAAACAGCACCAGCATCATGGTAATAATCCAGAACCGAACCACCACCTGGTTTTCCTTCCAGCCCTTCAATTCATAGTGATGGTGCAGCGGCGCCATTCGAAAAACACGTTTACCGACCAGCTTGAACGAAGCCACCTGTAATATGACCGATAGGGTTTCCACAACGAACACGCCCCCCATAATGACCAGCACGATCTCCTGACGCACGATCACGGTCACGATTCCAAGTGCCGCCCCCAAGGCAAGCGCACCGACGTCCCCCATGAATACTTCCGCCGGATAGGCATTGAACCAGAGAAAAGCAAGCCCTGCGCCTGCTAGCGCACCACAAAAGACAGCCAGCTCACCTGCATGAGGGATATAAGGAATACCGAGATACTTTGCGAACACCGCGTGACCCGCCACGTAGGCGAAAATTGCCAAGGCGCTGCTAATCATGACTGTCGGCATAATGGCCAGGCCATCAAGACCGTCAGTCAAATTCACCGCATTGCTGGTGCCGACTATCACGAAATAGGCAAGCGTCACAAACCCGACCACCCCAAGTGGTATTGCCACTTGTTTGAAGAATGGAACGATCATAATGGTCTGCGCGGGTAACTCGGCCGTTAAAGCAAGGTATAGCGCCACTGAGATTGCGATTGCCGATTGCCAGAAGAGCTTGGCCCAGGCGGAAAGTCCCTTTGGATTTCGATGCACCACCTTACGGTAATCATCCACCCAGCCAATCACACCGAAACCTAGTGTGGTCACGAGCACCACCCACACGTAGCGATTGCTCAAATCCGCCCACAATAGCGTGGTGATGGCAATGGATACCAGTATCAGCGCGCCCCCCATCGTGGGTGTACCGGCTTTGACGAGGTGAGTTTGTGGTCCATCGATACGTACCGATTGTCCTATTTTGTAGGCTGTGAGCTTGCGTATCATGGCGGGACCGACAATGAACGAAATGGCCAGAGATGTCAGTGCCGCCAGTACCGTGCGCAAAGTAATGTAATTGAATACGTTAAACGCGCGGATATCCTTCGCAAGCCATTGGGCGAGCTCTAGCAGCATGGCCACCACCGGGACGAGGTTTCGTTTTCCTGAGCTCGTAATGAAGCAAATCGGATCAGCTTACCCATGATTCTGCATGGTAATAATTCATAATTCGATACGCTCGACCACGCGCTCCATTTGCATGAAGCGCGAGCCTTTTATCAGCAAAGTGACGTCGGCCGCTAGCAGGTTCTCTACTTCGGTCAGCAAGTCCTCCATGTGCTTGAAATGCTGTCCGCCAGGACCGAATCTTGCGACCGTATACGCGCTCAATTCTCCCAGAGCAAATAACCTGTCAATCCCGGCAAGGCGCGCTTCGATACCGATGCGCTCGTGGAAATCTTTTGCGCTCTCGCCCAGCTCGCCCATATCGCCAAGCACAAGGATTTTCCTGCCCTCTGCTTTGGCCAGCACGGCCAGTGCGGCTCTCACTGATTCCGGATTTGCGTTATAACTGTCGTCTATCAGTGTTGCATCATGCAAACCGCGTTTTTTTTGCATGCGTCCCTTCACTCCGCGAAATCCGGCCAATCCAGATGCTATCGCTTTCTTGCCAACCCCCATTGCCACCGCCACCGCTGCCGCTGACAACGCGTTCCGTACGTTATGCTCACCCGGGACCTGTAATCGCAACTCCTCGACCCCATCAGGGAGAAGCAGCGTCACCTCGCTGCCAAAAAAATCAAGCTGATAGCGAGCGCTCACATTCGGCTCGCCGTCAAGACCAAAATCCACCACCCTTCTATTGCCTGCGAGCTTGCGCCATAGCGGAGCGTGAAAATCATCAGCATTGATGACGGCTACTCCGTGCTGATCGAGTCCCTCAAAAATTTCACCCTTGGCGCAAGCCACTGCTTCCACCGAAGCCAGCTCTGCGATATGCGCTGCTCCCGCATTCGTAATCAACGCAATGCCGGGCTTTGCCAGTTTCGTCAAATACGAGATCTCACCGGAATGATTCATCCCCATTTCAATTACCGCATAGGCGTGCTGCTCGCGCAGCCGCAAGAGCATTAACGGCACACCGATATCGTTGTTGAGGTTGCCTTCCGTCACCAGTACCTTCTCTTCGCCATCGATCTGTCCTGCCGCATCCACCGCTCGCCGCAAAATAGATGCGATCATTTCTTTCACCGTGGTTTTACCATTGCTGCCGGTCACCGCAATCACCGGAATGTTAAAGTGGCTGCGCCAGTAAGCCGCCAGTTGGCCCAATCCCAACCGCGTATCCTTCACCAGTATCAGGGGAATTACCGCTTCCTGGCCTTTAGTCCATAAGTCTCGACAAACCATTGCCGCAGCAGCGCCCTTTTCCTTCACTTCGGCAACAAAATTATGACCATCGAATTTTTCTCCCGTCAGAGCGACATATAAATCACCTCGCCTAGCTGTACGGCTATCGGTGCTGACGCCGGTAAAGAGCACATCTTCGCCGCGCCATTCAGCCTCCAGCGCACGGGCTACTTTATGCACCGTCATCATGTTTGCATTGGTATTCTGGCCATTAAATTCCGTAATGCCTTTTGCGCAACATCAGCATCCCTGAACGGACACTTTTTCCCATCTATTTCCTGATAGGCTTCATGCCCTTTGCCTGCAATTAAGACCACGTCGCCTTTGTGGGCGCCTTGAATCGCCCGAAGAATGGCTGCCGCCCGGTCTTCCTCAATATGGTAATTGGCGCCCGCACCTGCTGCGATCTCGCCGATAATGACATGAGGATTTTCCTTCCGCGGATTGTCGCTGGTGATGATGACCTCATCGGCTAGCCGCGCCGCCACAGCGCCCAGTAACGGCCGCTTGCCACGGTCGCGCTCGCCCCCGCAGCCAAACACGCAGATCAGCCTTGGGTCTCCGGCTTCTGTTTCTGTGGCCGCCTCTGAACCGGCGCGAAGAATGTCACGCAGTGTCAGCAGCACCTTTTCCAAGGCATCCGGAGTATGGGCGTAATCCACCACGACGAGCGGCTGCTCGCCGCCACCTATTTGTTGCATTCTGCCCGTGACGGGCCCCACTTGCTGCAAGGCGCGCACTGCATCGGGAAGCTTGATGCCGCCGGCCAATATGGTAGCCAGCGCCCCCAGTAAATTTGAAGCGTTGAATCCACCCACCACCCCAGATTTAAATTTTGAATATTCAGTTTCAAGCTCATTTTCAAACTCAATATCGAACTCCAGGCCTTGGAGGGTCGCCTTGAGATTTCGCCCGCGCACCACCCTGAATTCTTTAGAACCCTGGATACCAGCCGCCTGTTCAGTCAATCCATATCCGATTATCTGCGTACCCGCGTCAACAAGCTGCTGCGACAATTCGACACCGAATGCATCGTCAAGATTAAGCACGGCATATTTGAGTCCAGGCCAGTGGAACAAGCGTGCCTTGGCAGCGGCGTAAGTTTCCATGCTGCCGTGATAATCGAGATGATCACGCGACAGGTTAGTGAACAATGCGATCGCGAATGTCGCGCCATTAATGCGCTCTTGCGCTATCCCGTGGGATGACACCTCCATTGCTACTGACTGCGCACCATCCCGCAAAAAATCCGCCATTTTTCGATGCAGCAAAACCGCATCTGGCGTGGTGTTTGCAGTTAATTCAAGTTCGCCAGGAAAACCTGCCCCCAATGTCCCGATGACTGCGGTTTTCCTACCCAATGCGGTCATGGCTTGGGCTATCCAGTGGCTGCAGGACGTCTTTCCGTTCGTTCCGGTAATTCCGATTAGCCATAATTTACGCGATGGATGGTTATATACGCTATCAGCAATGATGCCTGCACTGGCTTGCAGTCTCTCTATTGGCAAATTAGGCAGTTGCCATGCCTGGTTCCACGCAAAACCGCGACGTTCCCACAGTACCGCATTTGCTCCTGCTGCAATGGCGTGCGGGATGAATTCACGACCATCCGAATTTTCGCCGGGGTAAGCCAGAAAAGTATCCCCTGGGGCCACTGTGCGGCTGTCTGTAACGAGGCTGCTTATTCGGACACCCAGATCATCAAGGGCATGCAAATCGAAATACGCCACTGATGGTCTCAGGAATTTCGATTTCCTGACGCTAAATTCCGTATTCATATATCACTCAACTCTGGCACTGCCGTGAATACCACTACGTTATTGACGGGCGCGTCATGCGGTACGTTCAGCATGCGCAAGGTCCCGTCCATGACCCGACTGAACACGGGCGCTGCCACCGCGCCGCCGAAATATTGGCCGGCTGATGGCTCATCCAGCATCACCGCGATGACAAATCGTGGACGGGAAGCCGGCGCGTAGCCAACAAATGTGGACAGGTAACGATTTTTCGCATAACCGTTGCCCTCCAGTTTATGTGCGGTACCTGTCTTGCCTGCTACCCGATAACCATTAATCTGGGCTTTCGGCGCAGTACCTCCCGGTTGCGCCG
>JALYOY010000075.1 GCA_030856655.1 Pseudomonadota bacterium
GTATTGACATAGTCGGCGTTCTTTTTGCCTCGTAGCAGGTTCATCGGCGCCATGGCAAACTGACTGGAAGCACCGCCGGACAGAAAAAGCACCTTGTAGTTATCAGGGATAACTACCAGTTCGCGCAAATCAGCTTCGGCCTTTTCAGCGATGGACATGAATTCTTTGCCCCGGTGGCTCATTTCCATTACCGACATGCCGCTGCCATGCCAGTCGAGCAGTTCGTCACGCGCCTGTTGCAGAACCTCCGCGGGCAATACCGCAGGGCCTGCGCTAAAGTTAAATATATGTCCCATCAAAACCTCTTTCTCTATTTCCGTCTTCTAAAGCTCTTCTCATATTTAGCCTGCTTCTATAAATTCTAAGTTCTAAGCTAGTTTATTTGCCAACTTTTTGCGAATAGAAGCGCAAAAAAACCCTGGTGTTGCATGTATTTTATATGTAAGCGCTAAATTTCCGGAGTAACACAGTCTCACGACGAAATTGGATTGATAGAGAGCCCATTGTCCTCGTCGGTTTCAACCACTCTCTCCAGTCCGGCGAGTTTCTCGCCGTCATCCAGGTTAATCAGCGTCACACCCTGAGTGGCGCGGCTCATCTCGCGAACTTCCTTGACGCGCGTGCGAATCAGTACGCCGCCAGTGGTAATAAGCATGATTTCATCATCCTGCCGAACCAGTTTCGCCGCCACGACCTTGCCGTTGCGCTGACTGGTCTTGATCGCAATCATGCCTTGGCTGCCACGACCGTGACGGGTGTATTCGCTTATCGGGGTACGTTTACCATAGCCGTTTTGGGTTGCGGTCAAAACCGCCAATTCCTCGCTCTCGGCTACCAGCAGGGAAATAACTTTCTGCCCTTTACCCAGCTTCATTCCGCGCACCCCACGCGCGCCTCGTCCCATCGGACGCACGTCATTCTCATCGAAACGCACCGCTTTTCCGCTGTCGGAAAACAGCATTACATCATGTTTGCCTTCAGTCAGTGCGACGCCGATCAGATAATCGTCCTCATCCAGACCCACGGCGATGATGCCGCTGGTGCGAGGACGGGAAAATTCTGACAACGGAGTCTTCTTCACCGTACCGAAGGAAGTGGCCATGAATATATATCGGTCCTCGTCGAACTCTTTCACCGGAAGAATGGCGTTAATTTTTTCACCTTCCTCCAGTTGCACCAGGTTGACAATGGGCTTGCCGCGCGAGGCACGGCCGCCCTGCGGCACCGCGTAAACCTTGATCCAGTACACTCGTCCGCGGCTGGAAAAACACAGAATGTAATCGTGGGTGTTGGCAATGAACAAATTGTCGATGAAATCGTCTTCTTTAGTGCCGGTCGCCTGCTTTCCACGCCCGCCGCGTTTTTGAGCGCGGTAGTCATCAAGCGGTTGGGATTTGATGTAGCCGCTATGTGACAGGGTCACGACCACATCCGCCGAGGCGATCAGATCTTCCATACTCAAATCCTGAGTACTGATGACGATTTCACTGCGGCGCTTGTCACCAAACTGCTGTTTCATCGCGACAAGTTCCTCAGTGATAATGACCGTGATACGTTCCGGCTTGGACAGGATATCGAGGAAATTGGCAATTCTTTCCAGCACCTCCTTATACTCGCCAACGATCTTGTCCTGTTCCAGTCCGGTAAGCCGTTGCAGGCGCAATTCCAGGATCGCTTGCGCTTGTGCGTCAGACAGGTGATATCCATCTTTGGATAAACCGAATTCAGGCGCCAATCCATCAGGACGGAAGGCCTTTGTGTCAACTGAGGCGCGGGCGAGCATTTCCTCCACCAGACTGGAACGCCATACCCTTGACATCAACGCATCCTTTGCCACCGCGGGAGTCGGAGCGGCCTTGATCAGCGCAATCACCTCATCCACATTGGAAAGCGCCACCGCCAGCCCTTCCAGCAGATGGCCACGCTCACGCGCCTTCTTCAACTCGAACGCGGTGCGCCTCGTCACCACTTCGCGGCGGTGGCGCAAAAATGCATCCAGCATTTGCTTCAGATTCAACAGACGGGGCTGCCCGTCCAGCAGAGCCACCATATTCATGCCGAACGTATCCTGCATCTGAGTTTCTTTGTACAGGTTGTTCAGCACCACTTCGGGCACTTCTCCGCGCCGCAGCTCGATTACCACGCGCATGCCGGATTTGTCGGACTCGTCGCGCAAATCGGAAATACCCTCAATTTTCTTGTCGCGTACCAGCTCCCCAATACGGATCAGCAAATTAGCCTTGTTCACCTGATACGGCAGCTCATCAATGATGATGCTCTGGCGGCTACCTTTCTCCATATCCTCGAAGTGCGTGCGCGCACGCATTACTACGCGGCCACGTCCGGTGTGATACCCCTCCTTTACCCCTGCGACGCCGTAAATGATGCCGGCGGTTGGAAAATCGGGCGCCGGAATGATTTCGATCAATTCCTCCATACTGGTTCCGGGATTTTTCAGCAGGGCGAGGCAGGCCTCTACCACTTCATTCAAATTATGCGGCGGAATATTGGTCGCCATGCCGACCGCGATGCCAGAAGAGCCATTAATGAGCAGATTGGGGATTTTTGCGGGCAGAATCAAAGGCTCTTTTTCCGAGCCATCGTAATTTGGGCCGAAATCCACGGTTTCTTTATCCAGATCCGCTAACAGCTCATGGGCGATGCGCGACATGCGGATTTCGGTATAGCGCATGGCAGCCGCGTTATCGCCGTCCACCGAACCGAAGTTACCCTGACCATCCACCAGCATGTAACGCAACGAAAAGTGCTGCGCCATGCGCACGATGGTGTCATACACGGCGGTATCGCCATGAGGATGATATTTGCCGATCACATCGCCGACGATACGCGCGGACTTCTTGTAGGGACGGTTCCAGTCGTTCGAGAGTTCGTGCATGGCGAACAAAGCCCGTCGGTGTACCGGCTTCAAGCCATCGCGCACGTCGGGTAACGCGCGTCCCACTATTACGCTCATGGCGTAGTCGAGGTAAGAGCGCCGCATTTCCTCTTCGAGGCTGATGGGGAGGGTTTCTTTCGCGAATTGATCCATTATTATATTTCTCTAGCAAAGACAACAAGTTGCAATATTCGTGCTGTCTCAGATACAAATACGTAAAACCGTTAATTTTAGCATGCCATGCGTATTGAAGTCACCCGCATATTCGAGGATTCATGCCGTCTGCAACAACATGATTTGACAAGAACAGAGATATAAATAGATAATCGAAATGTGAATGTGTAATAATGCGCCATTGATATAAAATGGCGTGTTTGTTGTATTTGCATGAATTAAGGGATAATTTGATCTTGAAATGAAGTTTTTCTGAAAAAGGGGCAATAGCATGAAAAATATAGTAGCGAAAAAACTCTTGCTTGGAGCGGTTGTTCTGCCAGTGCTGTTTTCGGGAGCCGCGATAGCGCAGGAGCAACCCGAAGGTTACGCAAGCGACCGTCGCGGTGACACGGTTAGGGATTCCTCCGGTGACTGTTGGCACACAGGCTATTGGACGCCTGGCATGGCGATATACGAATGCGATCCCGATCTGATTCCAAAACCCCCGAAAGTAGTCGAAGCGCCTGCCGTCGTCGTGGCCGCTCCTCCGCCTCCCCCCCCACC
>JALYOY010000096.1 GCA_030856655.1 Pseudomonadota bacterium
ATGGTGTCCACTCGTTGGCCTCTAGCTAATAGTGAAATTCCCCCACGCCCAGAGTGACCTAGTAATGCTATTGGCATAATCTTGATACTGCCCACGTCGAATTTTCTATTATTCCCATCGAAACACAATATTGAAATGAGCCGAACGGTTATAGCCATAGTTTTAAAACAGACTGTGTCATTTGTCGCGTGAGCAACTGGATGGCTAACGCATCATGATCCTTACTTCTTGCCGCCGTTAACCGCAGCCCTAAGCGTTGCGCCTGCTTTAAAGGCGGGAATCTTGGATGCTCCAATCTTCAGTTCTGCACCCGTCTTGGGATTGCGGCCGGTACGCGCGGCACGCGTGCGTACTTCGAAGGACCCGAAACCTATCAACGATAGGGGATCCCCTTTCTTTAGCATATCGGAAATAATTTCAATTAGCGCGGCAACGGCGCGTTCGGCATCGCCCCTGCTTGAGCCGGTCTTAGTGGTCATTACGTCGATGAGTTCTTTTTTATTCATGGTTAAAATCTCTGTTTCTCCATCAGTTAGTCGCCGCAGCAATATAAACAGAATGGTCTGATCCATATTGCACCGTACATGGTCAACCTGGGGCAGAAGGTTGAAGTGGTTAAGTCATCTGTATAGAAGCGCTAAAAGCTGTATGATCAAACGTCGGTAGTTAAGCTACCCGACGTTTGATTAGTTCCTGCTCTTATCGCTTCTCAGCTGTGGTTTTCCTAAACATCAACCCGGACGCCGGGCTTCAGTTCAAGTATCGTACTTTGTGCTTTTGCGTCGTGCGATAAAACCCATCATGCTCAATCCTGCAAGCAACAGCGCGTAAGTTTCGGGTTCAGGAATAGCGCTCACCGTCGGCGTCTGCGTTATGGTAAAGGTATAGCTATTTCCTACGCCCGGATCGAATGGGCTCAGGTTGAAACTTGCATTCGCCGTATCCCCCACCGCTAAGGAGCCGGTGAAGTTAAGATCACGCGGACCGCTGGAATTGAAGGGGAAAACTTGATTCATGGAAGGGGAGTCAAGCACGAAACCGTCGAGCGTTGATGAATTAAAGCTGGTAAACACCACACCATTGCCCGACGCATTGGTAGGTTCCGTAATGCTGAGGTGGAAGTCAGAAAATGCCGTCCCCGTGTTATTGATAATTGACTCGATCACGTCGTAGGATCCGCCGTTCCCTACAGAATGGGCTACCGTGAACGTCAATGTAATCGGATTGACGCTGTCAAAGACTTTGGAAAGATCCAGGCCTTTGTCATTGGTGGAGCTGGCAAGGACCGAAAACGACCCCAGCCCCGGCCCGCTCGCGGTGATATCCGTAATTACAGCCGAGGCGGAGGCGGTAGAAATCGATCCTCCTAAGATCAGGGCTGCGATAAGTGACTTCATTTCTATTTTCATTGTTTTTTCTCCATGGGTCTAACGAAAGATAACTCGGACACCGAGCGATAGCACGTCGCGTTACCCTCATGCTCCTCGCATCAGTAGGCCTATTAATCTCATAAATAACAAGCCATTGAAATAGCCCGAGTGGTATGGTCCGATAGTTCTTTTGTATTGGGATGGAATGGCAGAATTTGCAGACGGCATAGGTTATCAACGCAACGCATAATGCGCCGTCGTGCTGAGCTGATATGAAAGCAACTATGGATGTAAGGGCTGGACGCGAGAATATATCCTCGATCTTTCGTGCGGCGCTTTAGCGGTGAAGAATGCGAGAAAATGAATAGCTGCAGCGCAGCATGGGTTTACTGCTTGATAGAGAGAGCCGTAAGGCCGAACCAGAGCAGATAAAAGCTCCGCTCAATATGCTGCCCGATCCTTGAAGACCACCAGGATGGTTTTGAAGATGATATGCAGATCGAGGCGCAGCGACCAGTTGCGCAGATAATCGAGATCGTGGTCGATGCGCGCCTGCATCTTGTCGAGGGTGCGGGTTTCACCGCGGTAGCCGTTGACCTGCGCCCAGCCGGTGATGCCGGGCTTGACCTTGTGGCGGATCATGTAGCCTTTGATCAGATTGCGGTAGATTTCATTGTGCGCCACGGCATGCGGGCGCGGGCCCACAATGCTCATGCGCCCCTGCAGCACATTGACGAACTGGGGCAATTCGTCCAGTGAATTCTTGCGCAGGAAAGCGCCCAC
>JALYOY010000102.1 GCA_030856655.1 Pseudomonadota bacterium
ACGGTGAGTTGGTGAATAGCCCCGAACTTGGTTCCCTGCTGCTCCGGGTTCACCGCTGCCTGCTCGCCATCGACAAGGTAGCGATGAAATGCGTCTTTGACATAAGGCCCGGCATCGGGCGCGCTCCACAACCGCGAGTTGTTGCTCTCATTTTCGGTATAGAGGGCGTCGGCCCGCTGCTGCCCATAGAGAGTGTATGTTCCCAGGGCCGGGTGCTCGGCCGCGACCGCCCAGGCAGTGCCGCCGGGCGCGGGTATGGCGTGAAGAAGCGGTTTTCCGGCGGCTTTCTGCGACCACGACCAGGTATTGCGAAACCAGAGTTGCGGCAACAGCCATAATGTGGCTTCGTTTTGCCCTCGATTGCTGGCGACGATACGGATATGCAATTCTTCGGGCGATGCCTTCGCGTAAACTATTTCCACGTCCCAATAGCTTCCATCGGCGAAAGCTCCGCTATCGATCAAGCCAAACGACGGATCCTGACGTGAGCGGCGGGCGTTTTCCTCCACTAACCGTGTATAAGGAAACGCGGACTGGGGATACTTGTAGAGATAATGAAGCCAAGCGTGCGAAGGGGTGGCGTCACGATAGAAATAGCATTCTTTTACGTCCTCGCCGCGGTTGCCCTGATTGCCGGCGAGACCGAAAGCGCGTTCTTTAAGAATGGAGTCCTTGCCGTTCCACAGCGCCAGCCCGAAACAGAGCTGCTGTGCCTTGTCCGAGATACCGCCCAATCCGTCCTCATTCCAGCGATAGGCGCGAGAGCGGGATTGATCGTGATCAAAGTATTCCCAAGCATTACCGCCCGGACTGTAATCCTCACGAACGGTTCCCCACGCTCGCTCGGACAGATAGGGTCCCCATAAATGCCAATCTTCTGTGCCGAGCCGCTGGTTTTCCAGCCGCTGCCGTTCCGCCTCCGGTTGGTTGGACATGTCATTACTCCTCTTTTTCTTTTGCCCTTGCCGTATCCTGAAGCCGGGCGCGCTCCAGCTTGACCCAGGCTTCCAGCACACAGGCTACGCTCCATGCCTGTGAAGGGGCGCCACGTGCCGCGTGAGGCGGTTCACCGTCGAAGATCTCCGATATTGTACCCAAACCCGCATCCAGCAGGTGATCGCGGATAGGAAGAAGGCGCGATTGCGCCAGCCCGGCATTGCCCGTAACACGGTACTCCGCCAACGCGTAGTGGGGCAACAGCCAGGCCCACACCGTTCCCTGATGATACGCGGAATCGCGCTCCCATACGTTGCCCTCATAGTGGGGGTGGTAGCAGGCATGAGCCGGCGCCAACGAGCGTAAGCCGTAGGAAGTAAGAAGCTGCTGCCTCACCTCGGTTACCACCTGCGCCTGCGCCTGCGGTGAAAGGGGCGAGTATTGCAGACTCACCGCCAGAATCTGGTTGGGACGCACGCTTGCATCATCGCCCGCTGTTCCATCCAGCACGTCATACAGACCGCCGGCCGGTTTTGCGAAGCGGGAAAATCCGGCACCGGCACGTTTAGCCAGCATCCCATATACTGCAGGGTTGTTCCCCAGCAAGCGGCTGAATTTTTCCATGCACATGAGCGCGTTGAACCAAAGCGCATTGATCTCTACAGGCTTGCCATGACGTGGTGTCACTACCCAGTCGCCCAGTTTGGCATCCATCCAGGTTAGCTGTATGCCGGGCTCGCCCGCGCGCAACAGACCATCAGTGGAATCAAGGCTAATACCGTGACGGGTGCCGCGCACATGCCAATCCACGATTCCCTGGAGTAATGGATAGATATCCCGCAATGCCGCGACATCATGGCTGAGCATCATGTAGGAGCGCCAAGCCTCGAAGTACCACAGGGCGCCATCTGCGGTATTGTATTGCGGTTGTCCGCCATTATCCGCACGATCAGGAAAGGTATTAGGCAGCATGCCCCGATCGATAAAATGCGCAAAAGTAGTAAGGATATTGCGGGCGGAAGCGTGACGCCCGGTAGTCAGCGTCAGTCCCGGCAGAGCGATCATCGCATCGCGTCCCCAATCACTGAACCATGGGTAGCCCGCGATAATCGATTCACCATGCTGCTCGTGTTCGTCGCCTTCCCGCCCTTTCATCGGCCGCGCGATTAGAAAGCTGTCCGCAGCCAGCACCAGTTGACGAACCCAGCACGGCGCTTCGCATAATTCCGGCGTTAATGTCTCCGCCGCCGTCAGCCGGGCAATGTCATAGGCACGGCGGCGACCCAGCATTTTAGCGCAATGCGGCCGAGCGCCATGCGCCAGCCTAGTTGTCATCGTAGCTGCAAGGCCGCTCCACTCGATTCGTAACGGCAGCCGCATCCACGCGGCACACAGGTGCGAGCCCCGGTCCGGGAGTCCCCGCTCGCGTTCCCGCGGCAGGTCGAAATCCCTGATCCACTGATTCCTGGCGAAGAACTGGCCATCGTGGGTATTGAAATGCAGTGTTGGCCCGGTTATCTGCCGGACACTAATGTGGTTTTCATCACCCTCGATCACGGGGCTGAATTCGCATTGGTTTTCGCCATGATGGCTGCGATTATTCACCATCAGATCGATGCCAAGATGCACCGGACGCTCCGCCGCATACGCCAGACGCCAGGCGATACAGGTCGTATGGTGCTCCCGCTCCATCCAGATGCATTGTTCCAGGATCAGGTCGCCGATGGCAAAACGCCAGACCGGTATACCGCCGTCCAGCCGGAACGATTCAAGATTTACAAATCCCTGCGGCTCAACTGCACCACTGCCCCAACAATTGGTAAACAGCGGCCAGCTACGCTCATTGTCATGCAACGTGGCGTCAGCCTTAGCGAAGACCAGCATGCGCCCTAATGGAGGATGTGCCGGTGCAATCAGCAGGCCGTGATAACTGCGGGTCAGGCATTGAGCTATCGTGCCGCCAGCATATCCGCCGAGGCCGTTCGCCAGCCACCATTCACGCTGGCTGGCCTGCGCCAGATCGCCACAGATCGCACGACCGAAATGGACGGAATCCGGCAGTTCCATTCTCTCGTTATTTTCAGGAATGCGCGGCATCGGTCAATCGTTTATGCTTTCAACTCCTTCGTCAGATGCGGCGCAATCACTTGGAGCAATTGTCCAAATATTTTCGGATTGCCGGCAAGCAGGTTGCCACTGTGCATATACGTGGAGTTGCCTTCCAGATCGCCCAACAGTCCGCCCGCTTCAGTGATGAGTAGGCAACCGGCGGCGATGTCCCACGGCGATAACCCCAGTTCCCAGAAGCCGTCGTAGCGTCCCGCAGCCAGGTAGGCCAGGTCCAGCGCGGCAGAGCCGGGACGGCGGATGCCGGCGACTCTGGGCATGATGTCCTTGAACATCGCAAGGTAGGCCTCGGCGTGCGAAAATTCACGAAATGGAAAACCGGTGCCGATCAGGCAATCGGCCAGTTGCGTACGCTTGCTTACACGCAGGCGATGGTCGTTCAGATAAGCGCCGCGTCCGCGGCTGGCCGTGAATAGTTCATTGGCGGAAGGGTTATACACGACTGCCTGGGCCGGTATGTTTTTATGCATAAGTGCGATCGAAACCGAGTACTGTGGGAAGCCATGGAGAAAATTGGTGGTACCGTCGAGCGGGTCGATAATCCACTGGTATTCCGACTTTTCCGTATCACCTTGAGCACCGCTTTCTTCTGCTAGAATCGAATGATTGGGATAGGCATCCAGCAGCACCTTGATGATCGCATCTTCGGCCGCGCCATCTACTTCACTGACGAAATCATTATGTGCTTTGCGCGAAACGTGCAGCAAATCGAGGTTCTGCGCAGCACGGTTGATAATGCCGCCTGCGCGGCGAGCGGCTTTTACCGCAATGGTGAGCATAGGATGCATTTTTTGGGATTCAGAATTAGGAGAGCTCAATTTTAGTATGAATCCCTCCTACCCGCTTGATAATGTCCGTGTCGTGTTAAGCCATGCCAGTCATCCCGGCAACATCGGCGCAACCGCGCGGGCAATGAAAACGATGGGGTTGCGTTCGCTGTATCTGGTTAACCCCAAGTCGTTTCCCGACAAGGAAGCAGAAACACGCGCTGCCGGCGCATGGGACGTACTAAACAATACGAGAGTTTGCGCAAAGCTTGATGAGGCTTTAAGCGATACGGTCCTGGCGGCGGCGGTTACCGCTCGCCCGCGCGATCTTTCCCATCAGGTCTTTAATGCACGCCGGGGTGCGTCGGAATTGATCAGTCATGCGCGGCAATATCCGGTGGCACTAGTTTTCGGCACGGAAATGTCCGGACTCACCACTATGGAAGTGGGCAAGTGTCAAATTGTTGTGCATATCCCCGCCAACCCAGATTACTCTTCTCTTAATCTCGCCAGCGCTGTGCAGATAATGGCGTATGAATTGCGCATGGCGCTACCGGAACCCGAATCTTTTTTCCCAACGATAAACAATCCGGCGAGTTTCAACGAAAATGAATTACTTTATCGTCATCTGGAACGAGTTGCGATTCGTAGTGGCTTTCTGGACCCGCAGGAGCCTAAGCGGTTTATGCAACGAATGCGGCGGTTGTTTGCTCGTGCCCGACTCGAAAAAGAAGAACTTAACCTGCTTCGAGGGATTCTGAGCGCGTTCGAAAAATGGATGTAGCCGCACTTCCCAAGGCATGGACTTCAAGCGCCGATTGTGCGCGAATGAAGACTACGTTAGAAAATGAAATGGGTAAATTCCATCCCGACCACTTGAACAAAAGTAGTTGACTGAGTTAAAGGGACTTTATATACTTGACCAACATTGTCGGGTATTACTGCGATGATTAGGTAAATTTAAACAAGGTATTAATTCTGTTGGGGGCAAAAAATGCGATTGACGACGAAGGGGCGTTTTGCGGTAACTGCCATGATTGATCTCGCCTTGCATGGCGGGCAGGGACCTGTCACGTTGGCAGGCATCAGCGAACGTCAACAGATTTCACTATCTTATCTGGAACAATTATTCGGAAAACTGCGGCGTAATAAATTGGTAGGCAGCGTGCGCGGTCCCGGTGGTGGTTACCGCCTGGCGAAGCCAATGAGCGAAGTATCCGTAGTTGATATTATCCTCGCCGTGGATGAGCCGATTGATGCAACTCAATGCGGAGGCAAAGAAAACTGCCACAATGATCAGCGCTGCATGACTCACGACTTGTGGGCAAGCCTGAACGCCAGGATACGTGATTACCTGGCGCTGGTCACACTGGAGCAACTGGTGGCGAGCCCGAAGGTGAAGGATATCGCGGTATTGCAAGATATGAGAGCGTGCAAGCGACCGGAAGAAACGGTTCCGGCTTGATGCTGCTTGTATCAGGAATTGGGATGAAATTCTTTAAAACCGAGACGCGCTAAAGAATGGCATTCGATGAGAATGAAAAAGTGATGTATGTGTATTTCGACCATAACGCTACAACCGCGATTGATGACGTTGTGCTGGACGCGATGCTGCCATATTTTCAGAGAGAGTTCGGCAATCCCTCCAGTCGCCATGCTTATGGCATGATGGCCCGCAAGGCGGTGAATCAGGCGCGCGAGCAGGTGGCGGATTCGGTTGGCGTACAGCCTACGCAAGTAGTTTTTACCAGTGGCGGATCGGAAGCCAATAATCTGTTCATCCAGGGAACCGCGGGCTATCTTAAGCCTGCGCGAGTTGTCGTCAGTGCAGTGGAACATCCATGTGTGATGCGAGCGGCTCAGGAATTGGCACGAAACGCAAACCAGAAGTGGGACTTGCTGCGCCTGGCAGTCGATGGTCTGGGGCGGGTGAATCTGGCTGATGCCGATAATGCGTTGATGGAACAACAGCCCGGCTTGGTGTCAGTGATGCTGGCGAACAAC
>JALYOY010000106.1 GCA_030856655.1 Pseudomonadota bacterium
TGGTCAAGCCATTCTCTAAGCTGAACCCGTTTGCTTCTCGCATGGCCGCAAAGAGCCGCACCAGTTCCGCGCGCGATAGCCAGCGTTCACGACTTTTTTCCTTGCCACCCGCATCGCCAGGATCGAACGCAGCTGCCGGGTTGTATTCGATAGCATGTCGCTTAACAGCGTAATTGAATATGCGCTTAAGCCAACGCAGCACATCATTGGATATAGACGGCGCGCCGCGCTTTATTACGGTTTTCAGGATGTCATCAATGTGACGCGGCTTTACATCCTCAACCTTGAGGTTACCAATAGCTGGCTTAATGTCCTTCTCAATCCGGGCACGTACTATATTGGGGTGCTTCCATCGGCCAGCAATCATTCTCTCAAAGTATTCATCAGCCAGTTGTGCAACGGTATAGGCGTTCTTTTCCGCTTCAATCTTGGCGCTGGCCTCACCCTTGCGTTGCTGCTTTTCGCCCGCCACGTCGTAACCAAGCGATACACGCGCCGCGAGTTTCTTTACCTCGTCCCTAGCTTTAGCCAATGACACAACTCCATAGCTTCCGAGACTCATCACACGTGCTTTGCCATCGAAACGATAGCGAAAACGCCATGTCGGAATTCTGTCTGTAGCCCGAAAACGCAGATACAAGCCTTCCCCGACGCTGCGGCCTTCAAATCGCTCGCTAGCCTTTATCCAATTGCGAATTTCCATGTCCGTCAACTTAGCCATGTGTAACTCAATATTTAAGCTTTATGTATTTCCTGGGTACACATAAAAATGTCGATATCCGCATGGAGTAACGACTTATGTATGTACCCATAATTCTGAGGGTTATCAGCATTGTGTACACGGTCGGGTACACGGGAATTATGGGCTCACTTGAAATGATTGCAACAGTGTGATACGAAAAAGCCGCATGGCTAGCGGCTTTTATTGATCCAATGAGACTTGCTGATTTCGCATGAAAGGCTACTCAATATTCTGCACCTGTTCGCGCATCTGCTCGATCAGTACCTTAAGTTCCATGGAAATTTTCGACACTTCGGCGTCCACCGATTTGGAACCTATCGTGTTGGCTTCGCGGTTGAGCTCCTGCATCAAAAAATCCAGGCGTTTACCGATCGCCCCGCCGCCGAACAGAACCCTTTCCACTTCGTCCAGATGAGTCTGCAAGCGGGATAACTCCTCGTCTACATCGATCTTTGTGGTGAATAATGATAACTCCTGACGGATGCGATCATCGTCATGATTTATCATAGCCTCGTGCAAGCGGGACTTGACCTTTTCCTGGAAAGCCACAAGCAATGCGGGAATGCGCGGCGATACCTCGGCCGTCAGACGGCGCATCTTGCCAAGGCGCTCAAGTAACATTGCTTTAAGCTTTGCACCTTCGCGTGCGCGTGCCGCCGCAAATTCATCCAGGGCGGCGTGCAGCAATTCGATGCAGGGGTCGCACAAGTCCTGCGGCGGCAGCGAATCAGCGCCTAATATTCCAGGCCAACGAAGAATATCCGCCACTTCCAGACCGCGTGCCTCGGGTAGCGCCGCTCTGATGGTTCGGTCCAATTCCAGTAATTTCTGCAACAGATCGGCATTGATATGCTGCGGATCATCTGCACCCGCTAGCCGAAAGAAGCTCAAACGGCAATCGATCTTTCCTCGATTCAGCCGGGCTGTCAGCAACTCGCGCATCGTTGCCTCCAGCAAACGAAGCTCATCAGGCAGGCGAAACTGGATGTCAAGGTAACGATTATTGACGGAGCGCAACTCCAGATTCAGTGAACCACGTGGCACTTCCTTCGTAACCACTGCATAGCCGGTCATGCTGTAGATCATGCTAACTTAACCACCGACAGATCCTTAATACGTTAAAATATAAGCGTGCCGCATTACATACCTTATCATCGCGGATTATGCCACAACGCGCTCGCGCCTTGACATACATCCTTGGCGATACTCCTGGCAGATTTTTCCTCCGTGCACCGCGCGGCAAAAGCTCTGCCGCCGTCTTTATCCTCTAAAAATTTACTACAGCCATGCGCCCCAGCAATCGTACTCCGACTCAACTTCGCGCCATAGAAATTACTCGGCATTACACCAGGCATGCTGAAGGCGCGGTGTTGATCGAGTGCGGCGATACCAAGGTATTATGCACCGCCAGCCTGGACGAAAAGGTACCTCCCTTTCTCAGGGGCAAGGGCCAGGGTTGGCTCACTGCTGAATATGGCATGCTGCCACGCTCCACTCATGAGCGCATGCAGCGGGAGGCAGCCAAGGGTAAGCAATCCGGCCGCACCATGGAAATCCAGCGTCTGATCGGACGTGCATTGCGGTCGGTAGTTGATCTGACAAAGCTCGGCGAACGCACTATCCAGATTGACTGCGATGTTATCCAGGCCGACGGTGGCACCCGTACCGCCAGCATTACGGGCGCCTTTGTGGCGCTGCATGATGCGGTGGATAAACTGCTGCATCGACAACTGATGCAAACTACGCCCATACTCGCGCATGTCGCCGCCGTTTCGGTCGGCGTATACGAGGGCGTACCAGTGCTTGATCTGGATTATTTGGAAGATTCCTGCTGCGACACCGACATGAATGTGGTAATGACGGGCGATTCTGGTCTGGTGGAGGTGCAGGGCACCGCTGAAGGCGTCTCGTTCAGCCGACAGGAGCTAGACGCCATGCTGGACCTGGCGCAGCAAGGAATACAGGAGTTGATCGGGATTCAGAAAACAGCGCTGGCAAGAAAATGAGTAGCGCCACAAAAATGCAGAAATTCGTTATCGCGAGCAGCAACTCCGGTAAGTTGCGGGAAATTCGCCATTTGCTTGAACCCTTGGGAATTGAGGTATTGCCGCAGTCTGCATTCAATGTCCCCGAAACAGAAGAGCCTTACTGCACGTTCGTCGAAAATGCCCTTGCCAAGGCGCGCCATGCAAGCAAATGGTCTGGGCTGCCGGCACTAGCGGATGATTCGGGCATATGTGTAGACGCTTTGGGCGGTGGGCCGGGAGTTTATTCAGCGCGCTACGCCGGAGAGCCCAAATCGGATGAGCGAAATAACCAGAAGCTGGTCGATATGTTGAAAAATCATTCCGATCGCAAGGCTCACTATTACTGCATAATTGTGCTGGCACGTCATTCCGAGGATGCGCAACCTACCATTGCCGATGGGGTCTGGCACGGCGAGATCGTCCTGGAGCCGCGCGGCGAAGGCGGATTTGGTTACGATCCTTATTTCTTTCTGCCGGATCTGGGTAAAACCGCGGCAGAGCTTCCAATGGAGCAAAAAAATCGAATCAGCCATCGCGGCAAGGCACTGGCGCGACTCGTTGAGAGCATCAAGGAAGAGACATTTTGAACGGATCAATGGGCGAGTGAAAAAGGTAAAAGCGATCGTAGCTGAACTGATGCCTTCTGTTTGTTGCCTTCCAAATAGGTCATGACAGCGGTCATTTCCCCTGCGTCGATACTGAGTTCCCGATCTCCGAAACTGAAATCGCTGCCCCCACTGGGTCTCTATATCCATATTCCGTGGTGCATGAAGAAGTGCCCCTATTGCGATTTCAATTCCCACGAAGTGCGTGGCGGCGATGGCGTACCGGAGGTTGAATACGTAGCGGCGCTGATCCGCGATCTGGAAGTGGCGTTACCGCAGGTCTGGGGACGCAAAGTGGTTAGCGTATTTTTTGGCGGCGGTACACCCAGTTTGTTTACCGCCCAATCCATCGATGCGATTCTCACCGCGGCGAGGACTTTGCTGCCTCTGGAACATTTCGCCGAAATTACGCTGGAAGCCAATCCCGGAACGTTCGAGGTGAAAAAGTTTGCAGATTTCCGCGCGGCGGGAATCAATCGCCTGTCCGTTGGGGTTCAGAGCTTTAACCTCAGGCATCTTCAATCGCTGGGGCGAATACATGACGACATCGAAACGCACCGCGCAATTGAAATCGCCCAGAAAAATTTTGAAAATGTGAATCTCGATCTGATGTATGCGCTGCCGGACCAGACACTGGAGGACGCCCAGAACGATATCGAGACGGCAACCGCGGCGGGTGTCACACATATTTCAGCTTATCATCTGACGTTGGAACCCAATACATTGTTTCATCGCTACCCGCCGCCGTTACCCGATGATGATTTATCGGCGGAAATGCAGTTGATGATCGAGCAAACGCTTGCTCGCGGCGGTTACATCAATTACGAAACCTCGGCATTTGCCCGAGTCGGAAAAGAGTCGCGACATAATATGAATTATTGGATGTTCGGCGACTATCTTGGAATTGGAGCGGGCGCGCACAGCAAAATAAGCTTTGCTGACAGAATAGTTCGCCAGATACGCTATAAACAGCCGCGGGAATACCTTGCCAAAATGGCGTCGGATCTAATGGCTTCCGACTCGCCTATCATGGAACAGCACGAAGTAGGGCCGAAAGATCGGAGCTTCGAATTCATGATGAACGCCCTGCGCCTTACAAAGGGCTTTACTACGGAAATGTTCGTTGAGCGTACCGGCCTGCCCATCACCAGCATCCAGCGACAACTTGACGAGGCGGAGCGGCGCGAACTAATCGTTCGCGATTATCAACACATCGCGCCTACGCTTACTGGCAGACGGTTTTTGAACGATCTGTTGCAGATTTTCCTGCCGGAGCAAAGCGACGTATAGTATTTCTCTATTTTTTACGCTTGTCTATTTTTTTAAATACTACATCCCACACGCCATGCCCCAACCGCAAACCGCGCTGCTCGAATTTCGTTAAAGGCCTGTAATCGGGACGGAGTGCGTAATCAACAGCGGTATTCGTTAGTTGCGATTCGTTGCTCAATATTTTCAGTATCTCGTCGGCGTAACTTTCCCAGTCGGTCGCGGCATGAATATAACCGTCGCGCTTCAGGCGCCGGCACAGAAGCGAGATGAATTCCAGCTGTATCAGCCGCCGCTTTTGGTGGCGCGCCTTGGGCCAGGGGTCGGGGAAAAAAATATGCACGCCATCGAGACAATCAGATGGCAGCATCTGTTGCAGCACCTCTACCGCGTCATGCTGGACGATGCGCACATTCGTCAATCCCAACTCGTCGATTTGCTTCAGCAGACTGCCTATCCCAGGCGCGTGAACATCGATGGCCAAATAGTCATGTTGCGGATGGTTTCTGGCGATAATGGCTGTGGTCTCCCCCATACCAAAACCAATCTCCAGAATTTTTGGCGCGCTCCTGCCAAAAATAGCCTCAAGATTAAGCAGATTTTCCGCAAACGGAATGCCGTATTTCGGCATCAAAATTTCATGGGCGCGGCGCTGGGCATTCGACACACGTCCCTGGCGAAGGACAAAGCTGCGGATGGGACGATGCTCTGCCATCTAGGGAGAAGAGATCCGAGAGAGACCCGAATACCGAATTATGAGCCGCGGTTTTTGCTGCTGGCGATAGTTCCGCTGACAGGCGAGCTGGGGCTCGCGCTGTAGAACTTCTTTGCCATACGTCCAGCCAGGTAGGCTTCACGGCCCGCTTCCACCGCTTTTCTCATTGCGGAAGCCATCAGCACAGGATTTTGCGCGGCAGCAATGGCGGTGTTCATCAGGACGCCGTCACAACCCAATTCCATCGCGATAGCTGCGTCCGAAGCCGTGCCGACCCCTGCGTCCACCAGCACCGGAACTGTGGCATTGTCGATGATGATCTGCAAATTCCACGGATTAAGAATCCCCATGCCGGAGCCGATCAGTGAAGCTAGAGGCATTACCGCGACACAGCCGATTTCTTCCAGCTGCTTGGCGATGACGGGATCATCGGACGTATAGACCATCACCTGAAAACCATCCTTTATCAGAATTTTCGCAGCTTCGATGGTTTCCACCATGTTGGGATAGAGAGTTCGCGGATCACCCAGAACCTCCAGCTTTACCAGACTGTGACCGTCCAACAATTCACGCGCAAGACGCAGAGTGCGCACCGCGTCATCCACTGTGTAACACCCGGCTGTGTTGGGTAACAACGTGTATTGCGATGACGGCAGCACGTCCAGCAGGTTCGGCTCATCGGGATTCTGCCCGAGGTTAGTGCGGCGGATTGCTACGGTGACGATTTCTGCGCCGCAGGCATCAACTGCCGCGCGAGTCTCGGCAAAATCCTTGTATTTTCCGGTACCAACGAGGAGCCGCGAGGAATAAGCCTTGCCCGCAATGACGAGATTGTCCATAACATCCCTGTAATGATTTATCGTAGAAGGTTCAGTCTTCTTACAGCTTTGGCGAAAACTAACCCCCTCCCACCGCCACCACGATTTCAAGCCGATCTCCATCGGTCAGAACCTGCTCGTCGAACTTGCTACGCGGGACAATTTCGCCGTTGCGTTCGATAGCGATACGCTTGCCTTGAAGTGCCATGTGCTCCAACAACTGCGTGATGTTCAGAGCCGCGCCATCGCCCTTTAGTCGCGACGCTTGATTCGATACAGCAAAGCGCTGAGGTTGTCCATTAATAATGAGTTGTATCATTTTAAAATCGGCTGGATCCACGTAAACTTTGTTAACGATGCAATTGATTTTAGCATATGGATCAGGCGGTGGAAGCAGTCTCATAGCCGACTGAAATGACAAACCGCACTCTGCAGCAAGGCCAGATCCACCTCTTGTTGCCGACAGCGGCGATAAAGCCGTTTCCATCGTATAATCCGTATTTATAGCGGGTGTAGCTCAATGGCAGAGCAGAAGCTTCCCAAGCTTACGACGAGGGTTCGATTCCCTTCACCCGCTCCACCTCCTACCCGTCTTCCAATTCCCTAGCATGTCTACTTTCGCTGCCAAACTGATTCGCTGGCAAAAGCTCCACGGACGTAACAATCTTCCCTGGCAGAGCACACGCGATCCGTATGCTATTTGGATTTCCGAAATTATGCTGCAGCAAACACAGGTAGCCATTGTTATTCCGTATTATTTACGGTTCCTGCAACGCTTTCCCGATATCGAAAGCCTGGCCTTGAGCTCCGTCGATGATGTGTTGGCATTATGGAGCGGCTTGGGCTACTACTCGCGTGGAAGAAATCTGCATCGGGCGGCGCGGTTGATTGTCAGAGATCAAGGTGGCGTGTTCCCGCGAAATATCGAAGTCATTCACGAACTTCCCGGCATTGGGCGCTCCACCGCTGCCGCAATTGCAGCGTTTGCGTATGGAGAGCGGTGCGCGATACTCGACGGCAACGTCAAGCGCGTCTTTGCCCGATTCCTTGGAGTAGACGGTGATCCTGCAGAGAGGAAAAACGAAACATTGCTGTGGCGGAAAGCTGAAGAACTGCTCCCAGAGAGAAGCGGACAGGACGAGATTGAGGTTTATACTCAGGCATTGATGGATCTGGGTGCAACTGTTTGTACCCGCGTCAAACCCAAGTGTACGGCGTGCCCGCTGCAGCAGGATTGCATCGCATTGCGAGATAGCCGGGTGGACAGCCTCCCTGCTCCTAAACCCCGTAGACCGCTACCGGAAAAAGAAACAGCCCTGCTGATGCTGATGAAGCATGGGCAAATTCTGCTGGAAAAACGCCCAGACGAAGGGATTTGGGGCGGGCTGTGGTGCCTGCCCGAGATGTCTGCGAGCAAAAACGCCGTCGCATATTGCGCCCAACACTTCGGAATAAAGGTAAAGCCGCTGCCGCCCATGCCGCCATTGAATCATGCCTTTACCCATTTCAGGCTACGGATTCATCCGCGGCCGCTGCAAGTCATTTCCTATCCCTACGCTATAACGGCGCAAGAACAAGATGAGGCGATATGGGTAGTACTTGACGACGCACTCAAAGCGGGTATTCCCGCTCCGGTCAGGAAACTGCTCATGCAACATGGATGCCCTCAATCAGATCAATTGCCGTTCGAGAAGCAACTGTGATCTTTACGCAATGAGCGTTCTTACAGATAACCGAAAAGATAATGCATAACTGGCGTGAATGGAGAAAACATCAGCGTGCGGAGTTGACGACGCGCCGTCAATTAATTAGCGAAGAGGAGCATCGCTGCTGGAGTATGGCTATTACATACTCGCTCGAACAGGGCTTTCCCTCGTTGCAAAAAAGTGTCGTGGGGTTTTGCTGGCCCCATCGCGGCGAATATGATCCCCGTCCCGCGATGCACTATCTCCAGGAGCGCGGCGCGACGCTTGCGCTCCCGGAGATAGTGAATAAACATGAGCCATTGCGCTTTCGCAAATGGTGGCGGGGAGCGCCA
>JALYOY010000331.1 GCA_030856655.1 Pseudomonadota bacterium
GAGGTACTTGAGTTACTGCGCGTCTTTGATGAACGAGGGATTTTACTCAGCATCGCGAGCAAGAACGACGAGGCAAGCGCGTGGCGGCGCCTTGAAGAACTGGGCATAGCGGATTATTTCTTGTATCCCCAGATCAACTGGCTCCCCAAGAGCGAAAATATCAAGATCATCGCCGAGCAGCTCAACATTGGCCTGGATACCTTCGCTTTCGTCGACGATAATCCCTTCGAACTGGAAGAGGTGTCACGGGTACTCGGAGGAGTGGCGTGCATAAATGCGGCTGATATCGATGAGCTGCTTTCGAATCCGCGCTATCAGGGAACCAGTAGCGGCGAAGCGAAAAAACGTAGCCAGTTTTATCGAGAAGAATTCGTGCGCAAGAAAAGCGCAGTCAAATTCGGTTCGGATTACCTTGGCTTCCTCGCCACGTGCGAGATAAAGCTGTACGTCGACGCTTATGCGGCCGACGATCTGGATCGCGTTTCCGAACTCGTCCAGAGGACCAATCAATTAAACTTCTCCGGGCGCAAGTACGCCAGGGAGGAGATATTGCCAATTCTCGCTGACGATGAAGTCAAAAAATACGTTCTCCGTTGCACCGACAATTTCGGCTCCTACGGCGCGGTCGGATTTGCTATCGTGCGATTCGTAGAGCACGAGATACGCATTGAGGACTTCATGCTTTCTTGTCGTGTGCAGGGAAGATTTATCGAACAGGCATTCTTCAACTATTTGGTATGCTCGCAAAGCGGCGAGAAGCCGGAAAGTTTATGGGTCAACTTTGAGCCTACCGCACGCAATGTTCCGGCTCAGCAAGTGCTCGAAAGCCTGCGCTTCGGACCATGCTCAACGGGCAAAGGCCTGTGTCTCGATCTTAATGTTCATTCACTTGATTGCACATTCATCTCCGTGGCGTCCTTGTCCGCAAGTAAAGACGAAGCAAGCCTGATCCAGGTAACGCACTAACGCCAAACCCATCAACTGCCAGATTTAGATTCAACCTTAGAGGGTGAATGGTGCGTATGCTCGTCCATATGCCTTCCTGGCCCCGGCGATACCGACATCACCCAACGCCACAGCGGATATTGCACCATTATTATAGTGGCGATGAGAAGGCCATACAGCGCGGTATATCGGAGTATTAACTCATCCGGCCTGGCTAGATGTGAGCGATCGCTACTCAGCAGGAATTGCAATGTAGAAAACACTTGGCCATACTTGACGACTACTTGCTCCGTGCCGAAATAAAGCGCCAAATAGGCCAAAGCGCCAGACCCAAGCACCCATGCAGCAGCCCCTGCTGGCCACGCTGTGCCGGGGATCAGGGCCAGCGCACCCTTTGTCCCAGCGAATGCCACGACAGTTACCGCCACGCCGATTAGCAAAAATGCGGCTACGCTACCGTCGCCGGCAATAAGCTCGACCAGATTGTCCGTGGCGGCTGCCGCGACAACAACATAGTATGAAACAGGGATAAGCAGACAGGCACCCACTATCCATCCCAATAGCGCTGACTTGACGCCAGGAAGGGTGCGCCACGCGGCAACAAGGCAACCCGCCGTTGCTGCTATGCTCCAGAAGCTGAACAGCGCCAGAAAGCGGCCGATCAATTCCCATTCCCACGGCCAAGCCAAAACAGGCGATCCAACAATGTCATGGATGCTTTCGCTTGGCACTGAGGACCATAGCAGCATCCATGCGATCAACCCATGCAGCAATACCAGTGGCGGAAAGCTGAGCAGATATAGCTCTCCGCGCGCTAGCCATTGTGCAATCAGTATCGGAAAACCGATAACCCAATACAACAGGGCGGCAAGCAGTGCTAAAGATCGAAGAGGGTGTCCATCATAAACCAGTTCGCGAATGTTATAGGGTGTCAAAGGTGACTGTGTAATTAACCAGCCAATCGCCACACATACCGCAATTCCAATCACTATCAAACCAAGCGCGTGCTTTCCGCTCATCCCTGCGTGAATTTCAGCAGGCTGTGGCGCTGGGACAAACATTCTAATTTCCCGCCTGGCTGGCGTCCCGAAGCTTTGCATTACCGACAAGCCCCAACCAACCAGCAATAGCAGAATCGGTTCTGTCACATCTGCTGTGCGTCCAAGCAAACCCATCTGAGCGAGTTCGATCAAACATGACCATATCACCAACCCTACTATCGCTTTCCCGACGCTTATTCCTGTTTTTTTCGCAAGCCACAGCAGAGCGGTATAAATGAATAGCGACTGGACTAGTCCTCGAACAGCGGTTTCCATCGATCCCTGGAGCATGGTTGCGAAAGGGACGCCGTTGAATGTTCCCCCCGAAGAGGGAGAAAATGGGGTTATTGCGGTGATAGACCAGGCGGCGAATAGCAACCAGAATGCTGATACAAACACTTTTGTATGGTCGAGGCGCAGCACCGCCAAAAATCCCAAAAAACCCATCAGGATGCCCCCAAGGAACGACGCGTCCAGTGTTAAATTAACAATAGCAAGCTTTCCCGCCACCACTAGCACGACCGCGCCCAATAACCACCAAGCAGACCGCCATCCCAGCGCCAGGAAAGCGCTGCCTGCAATAACCACTCCAGCTGCATGCATCATCGTTGCCGGGAACGACAAGGTATAGTCAAGAAAAAGCGGTTTTAGCGCATCCTTGAATTTTTGCCAATCCAAGGAGGGCACCAGGGGCAATAGCTCGGTGAGCAGCCACAATACCAGTATCGATTGGGCTGCAAGCGAGGCGGAATCAAATGCGTGAATTCTTTCAGATGCACGCTTTCCTGTGACATGTGCCGTCGCCATCCCTAACACCGTCCCCGCCATATTCCATATGACATCCGCCAGTGCGGCGGAACGGGAGGGCAACCAAACCTGAGCTATCTGAAGGGAAAATGAGAAAACGAATGCCAGAAGAAGTAACCAGGCGACACGAATCGCCGCGCTCAGGCTGTGCGAGAAAAATAATATGCCCGCCATTCCGAGTGGGAAAAAAAGCGCCAGATTACCCAGCAGATCTCCCCGGGAAGTGAACAAGCGCCAATCGGTAAGGAAGTTCTTAACACCGCCCGCGTCAGGTGTCGTAAAGTCGCCGGGATATAGCGAACCATAAGCAATCAGTATTGCGATAACTGATAGAACGCGCATCTTTTTCTATCGAATATCTTCGGTTAAAGAAAGGGATCAGACGACACTGCCACTATTGCGGGGGCACTGGTTTGATTTCCAGTGCGGGCAGCCAATGAGGTCTCTCCCTATCGAATGCATAGGCGCCCATTCTGTCTGTGCCATGTAAAACGCCATCAAAATCCAGATCGGCTCCCGGGTAAGTATCAAAGCGCATGCTTTCCCCGGAATACTGTCGCATCTTGGCGCCTGCAGCCATCAGGTTCATCTTGCCTAATGGCGCAAACGGCCGAGTAAGATATTTCCGTGCACTGTCCAACTCACCGGTCAGGTTCCTCCCCGACGAAGCCCCCCGTATCGGTAATTTGGCGAATACGGCATTAGCCGTGACGAATTGTGAATACATCGGATCGTGCTCACGCCGCGCCAATGTTATGCCTGACCCTTTGGCTATCACTGTATTGTTGAAAACGCTTATCTCGCGCGTCGTATCATTGTGCGGCTGAATCCCGATTGCATCGCCGAAATGGTTCACCAACAAGTTATTGTACAACGCAATATTGCCTTCGCCCTGAAACAACGATTCATGCGGATTCTGATAAAAGAAATTACCGTAGATGAGATACCGATCGTTAGCTCCCGGTCCTGTGAGCGGCCAATGACCCACCAGCATGTTAGGTCTTGCCGTCTCTTTAGATCCACCATGCGCCTTGCTGAAAACATTGTGGCGGATGATTGTCGCGCTGCTTCCGCCCGGCATGCCAGGCAACGCTGGACGAGGCTGCTGGTGTTTGATCTGCAAGTTATAGCCGAGCGTATCAATTACAAGGTTGTGCTCGATCAACCCAGCGATAAAAGGCGCGCGCCCGTCCGAGTTACCGAGATAAAGGCCGGTTCCGGCACCTTCGATCACATTATTACGAATTATCCAGCCCCAGGCTGGGCATTTGGTGGAAATACCCACCGTCTGCTGGTTGTTGCCGTGACCGCGAATGCGCAGCCCATCAAGCGTGATGTGATGCGCCCAGTCCGCATGCCCTTCGCATTTAACTCCGTCCACCGGCAGATTCCGGCCATGGAGATCAAGATTGCGAATAGCGACGTGCCTCGAATTAACAATACTCACCGTATTATGCCCCGGTCGCGCCACGAATACGGCGCGCGGCTCCCCGTCCGGTCCCGAAATCGTAATCGGCGCTTGCTCGGTGCCATGAAGGTATCGAATAGGCAGGCCGTGCTTATACTCTCCTGGCATTAGCTGTAGGTAAGCACCTGGCTCTAATATTTTTAGTGTCGCAAGATAAGTATCGGGGTCCGCCGTATAGATCTTAGCGGCGAAAGCATACGACATCCCGATTAGAACGTCCGTAAGCACCATGATCAATCGAATAAAATGAATACGATTTAATTTAGCCATGTAAATAAGTGAGTAAGAAATACAAGCTTTAGTGGCACACGCTTCCGGCATCGCTTCGCTATTCGCTTATTCTGAAGAGTTCCTGGTTGCTGCGCCCATATCACACGATGAAAATGAACCGAACTAGCTGCCGGAAATTGCGGCGCGCCAGTTTTTTATATTTTTATGTTTTTGATATAGCCAATTTCCTATTTTTTAGAGGAAGCAATCAAGCTAATGTTGCAAATACGGAATTATCCGTTTATAGTAAATGCAACTTTGTTGCAATACCGTCATTATGTTTATCAACTTTCAAGAGCAAGCGGAAGAGATGATCCGGCGCACCGGCGATCGGGCGACATCTGCCAGAGTTCGAATCCTTGCCATTCTATTGGCGGAACAACGGGCGGTTACGCATCACGAAATTGAAGAGCGTTTGAGCGATGACCGCAGATTGGACCGGGTGACGCTCTATCGAGTGCTTGAATGGTTGAACGAAAAATATTTTGTGCACAGGGTAGTGAGTGACGATCGGGTATGGCGTTTTCGCGCAAATGCCGATGCGCATGCACACCAGCATGCCCATTTCGAATGCACGCGCTGTACCACGGTGATTTGCCTCGACGATCTGAAGGCCAAGTATGACGGTCCACTGCCGGCCGGTTACCGATCTCAGGAAATTGAATTGACGGTCAAAGGATTATGCGCAGAATGCGTGTGACAGAATTGAATGCGGATGTTGGGAAAATGTCGTTTCATGCTATTACGTAAGAAATTATTTTTAATCCTGGTATTGGCGCTTTCGTTCGTCCCGATCTTTCAGGCAACGCATGCGCTTACGCACGTCCAGCACATTGATACGACGGGCATGGCGCAAGCGGGCAGCAATCAAGGGGAAACCGAAACCGATGCCGACGTCGATAGAACATGTCTTGACTGTCTTGCATTGACAGCGTTCAACGTTATCCTCTCTGTCCTGGCAATCTTCTTTTTTGGTCAAACGACGCGGCAGCCGCTGCCACGCAAAAAATCCACGCATATCCTCTTCAATTTCCCCTCCCCGTACCTCACACGCGCTCCTCCGCAAGCGTAATCTTTCGTTTCGTTAACCAAGCGGCTCTAGCCGGGATTCGTCATTTGACGCTTGCCGATCGATATGAGCCGCGTCAGCCACAAAACCATTGGTGACCCGAGATTTACGCATGTAACGCAATGCGATTGCAAAAGATCGTCGGTTTCCAGTTTTTCAAAAAGCAGCATGAACTGTTCAGGTCGTAATGTCATCGGCGTTATTATACAACGCGCGAACAGATTATTCAGATTGGCCACTATCATTATGGCCGCTGTATTCGGCGTGTCGCCTGTTCAAGCTGAAGCCATTGGCAAGGGTAGTGTATTGCCACCAGTCATAGTGACTGCCACGCCATTTGAAAACCGTAGTGACCTTGATATGGCTCAACCAGTGTCAGTATTGCGCGGCGACGATCTGCGCCGCAAGCGAGAAGCGAGTCTGGGCGATACGCTTTCCCGCGAACTAGGCGTGGCATCAAGTTCCTTCGGGCCGGCTGCAGGCCGTCCAATCATTCGCGGTCTGGATGGACCTCGCATTCGAGTGCTGGAAAACGGCATCGGTACGCTCGATCTTTCGATCGTCAGTCCAGACCACGCCGTGACGGTCGAATCGCTCAATGCTTCCCAAATCGAAATCCTGAGAGGTCCGGCGACATTGCTCTATGGTAGCGGGGCGTCGGGCGGCGTGGTCAATGTCGTAACCGGGCGCATTCCGAACCAGTTATTCAAGTCACCAAAAGGCAATATCGAACTACGAGGCAACACTGCGACAGAGGAACGTACTGGCGCTTTCAATGCGACCGGGAGCATCGGTCAGGCTTCCTGGAGTGTGGGCGGCTTCAAGCGTAAGACCGGTGATTACCACATTCCTGGGCGTGCGGATGAGAATGAACCGAATAGTCCGAAGGGAGTCGTCAAGAACAGTGCGATCGACTCGGGCGGTCTATCGATGGGCGGATCCTTTGTCGGCGAGCGGGGCTTCCTGGGCGGATCAGTCTCGCGACTGGAAAGCGAATACGGGATACCTAGTCCCGAAGGTTCGAAAATCGATCTTAAGCAAACCCGTTATGATTTGGCGGGTGAACTGGACAAGCCAGTTATCGGTTTTGAAAAGCTCAAGGTGCGCATGGGTTACAACGATTACAAGCACGCCGAAATCGAGGGTACTGGGGAGGTCGCCACCCGGTTTAAAAATCACGGCTTGGAAAGCCGTGCCGAGCTTTTGCATGCACCCATAGCAAACTGGAAAGGGGTGCTCGGAGTGCAATTTCAGGATCGCAATTTTTCTGCCCTAGGCGAGGAAGCCGTGATCCCTGTTACGAAATCACGTTCCACCGGCATATTCCTGGTCGAAGAGCGCAACTGGGATCGTTTGCGCCTGGAACTCGGCGGGCGTATTGAGCGCGCTACGCAAGACCCGCAGAACGCTACCAATCCGTCGCGCGCTTTCAATCTCTACAACGTTTCCGCAGGCACTTTATGGAAATTCACGGATGGTTACGGACTCGGTCTGTCAGCAACCAGGGGGCAACGTGCGCCATCTACGGAAGAACTGTACATACAAGGCGCGCACCGCGGGACGGCCACCTTCCAGACCGGCGATAGCACCTTGAACAGCGAGACAACCAGTAACATCGATCTTGCATTGCGCAAGACTACCGGTGCCGTGAAATGGAAAGTCAACGTATTTCATAACTGGATCGGCAACTATATTTTCGTACGAAGCGCCGACGCCAATGGTGACGGCGTGGCAGATCGCTCCGACGATAGCGGAACATTGGATCCCAACGGCGAATTTCTGGTGCAAAATTTTGCGCAGGCCAGGGCGAGATTCTATGGCGCGGAAGCGGAAGCGATCATCACATTAAAGCCCGACGCTATCGATCTGCGCCTGTTTACCGACTACGTGCGCGGAAAACTGGATGCTGGCGGTAATGTGCCGCGCACGACGCCACAGCGGTTCGGGCTGGAATTTAATCATAAGACAGGACCTTGGACATCCAATGTGAGCGCGACTCACGTGATGCGGCAAAACCGTCTCGCGGAACTTGAAACAAGTACTCCCGATTACACGTTGGTGAATGTCGAAGTAAGTTATCGTATCAAGAAAACCAAAGCGAATGGCATCAGGATCTTTCTTCAAGGCAAGAATCTGCTTAACGAAGAAATGCGTGTGCACACTTCTTTTTTGAAGGATTTTGCGCCCCTGCCGGGAATAGCTGTTATGGGGGGGTTGAGAGGCGAATTTTAATCCGCATTTTTCATTAAAGGACTCGTTGCGCCTCCGGAAACGCTTTTTTTTGCGGAAAAACGGGCGATGGCAAAGCCTCAGTATCCGGTCGTCTGTTAAGGCCTGTTGGAATGTGGCAAACTCCGGCATTACTTCATATCCCAGGTATGTTTATCCGTGTCCGCCTACGAACTCTTCATTGGTCTGCGCTACACGCGCGCCAAGCGCCGCAATCACTTCATTTCTTTTATTTCCCTGATTTCCCTGCTGGGTATCACGCTCGGGATGACAGCCTTGATCACCGTGATGTCGGTGATGAACGGTTTTCAGAAAGAAGTGCGTACCCGCATCTTGGGCGTGGCATCCCATATCCAGATAAGCGGTATTGACGGCAAGCTGACTGACTGGCGCCAAGTCGCGCAGGAAGCGCTCAAGCATCCGGAAGTAGAGGGTGCCGCGCCCTATGTCAGTGCGCAAGGCATGGTATCGTTCGATCAAGTTGTCAGCGGTGTTGTGGTAAGAGGCATTCTGCCGCATATGGAGAATAATGTTGCCGATCTCGCGCGTATGATGGTGGATGGCAAACTTGATAATCTCGTGCTGGGGCAATTCGGCATCGTCATCGGTTTGGAGTTGTCCCGAATTCTGGGCGTATTCACGGGCGACAAGATTGTATTGATCTCGCCTCAGGGACAGGTAACACCGGCAGGCATATTGCCGCGTCTGAAACAGTTCACGATTATCGGCATCTTCGAAGCAGGACATTTCGAATACGACTCGGGATTGGTGTTAATTCATCTGGGGGACGCGCAAACACTTTATCGTATGGAGGATGATCAGGTATCGGGTGTACGGCTGAAGCTAAATGACCTATTCGGGGCGCCCCAAGTAGCACGTGAACTTGCGCCAATGATTTCCACCGATGTACACATCAGTGATTGGAGCCGCCAGCATGCCAATTATTTCCGCGCGATACAGATTGAGAAGCGCATGCTATCGCTTATTCTCGCTCTCATCATCGCGGTGGCAGCATTCAATATCGTATCGACTCTGGTAATGGCGGTAACCGATAAGCAGTCTGATATCGCTATTCTGCGCACCCTGGGCGCAAGCCCGCGCAGTATCATGAAAATATTCATTGTGCAGGGTACGTTGATCGGTGTCATCGGTACCACGCTAGGCGTAATCGGTGGAGTGCTGCTGGCATACAACGTAGAGGCGGTGATCGCGCTGATTGAGCGCCTGTTCAGCGTGCAATTCCTTTCACGCGAGGTGTATTACATCAGCGAAATTCCATCAGATCTGCAAATGACCGACGTGGTGGCGGTTGCGGTGGTGTCGTTCGTGCTGACATTGCTGGCCACAATTTATCCGAGTTACCGGGCGTCCAGAGTCAATCCCGCGGAGGCGCTGCGGTATGAATAAAGCCATTATTTCCTGCCACAACCTGCACAAGAGTTATTATCAGGGCAAACTGGAAGTGGCGGTGCTGATGGGCATCAACCTTGATGTCTTGGCTGGCGAAACGCTTGCTATTGTTGGCGCATCGGGTTCCGGTAAAAGCACGCTATTGCACCTGCTTGGAGGATTGGATGCCCCTACCGGCGGCGATATTCGTATCATGGGGCAGAATATAGCCGCTATTAATGAAGAAGAACGATGCAAGCTGCGTAACATGTCGCTGGGTTTTATTTATCAGTTTCACCATTTGCTGCCGGAATTCAGCGCGCTGGAGAATGTCGCCATGCCGCTACTGATTCGGCGTATCAACAATAGTGAAGCATATCACCATGCAGCGGAAATATTGAAGCAGGTAGGTCTGGGCCATCGTCTTTCCCACACCCCCGGTGAGCTTTCCGGTGGCGAACGCCAGCGTGCGGCGGTGGCACGCGCACTAGTGACTCAGCCTACCTGCGTTCTCGCGGATGAGCCGACCGGCAATCTCGACAGGCATACGGCGGGAGGGGTATTTGAATTGATGCTTGAACTTAATCGCAGCGCGGGTGCTAGCCTCATCATTGTCACGCACGATCCGGAGCTAGCTAAAAAGGCTGGACGGAGGTTACAGCTGGTTGACGGCATACTTGCCGAATGAAAGTATCGGCGCCACTGCAATTGAATTCCTGTTTTCAATTTCAACTCGGATTTAACGAAAAAAAACTGCTGTAATGAAGGCGCTTGATCCAGCGTACGGTGAGGTTTCAAGACGACGTCCGGGGGGAGCGATCGATATTAAGGCCGCCCTTTATTTATTTAATTTATCCTTTTGATTCGTTGAGCCCGTTTGCGCCATTCATGAATGATATACAGTCGCCACGCTCCACGCACCGCGAAATATCCGACCACGGCAAGCAGCAACGCCAATAGAAATATTCCTACGAGTAACGGTTTGCCCAGCGACATTATCCAGTCAATCAACGCGGGAGCCCATTCACTGATATTTTTATCCATCAGGTGCAACTCGGTTGGGGGCATACCGCCTATGCCGTTACCCATGACAAACTCCCCAATGGCATAGGCAACGATATAAATCGGCACGACAGTGAAAGGATTGGAATAAAGGGTGGTCGCCACCGCCACTGGAAGATTGACTTTGAAAAAAATGGCAAACAAAGCGGCGAAAAAGAACTGTACTGGATTACTGCCGGGGATCAAGCCGGCGAATAAGCCGACTGCCACGCCACCCGCTACCGACCGCCGATGCAGATGCCACAGATTGTGATGATGCAGCAGTTCACCGAAGAGCCCGACAAACCGATTCTGTCGAACGGTCTCGTGAGAGGGCAGATATTTTTTGAAGAATTTTCGGGGCACAAGAAGAGTGTACGAAAATAATAGCGGGGCGTGCAAATCATAATAAGGTGGTCGGTAGTTGTTCAGTCCGTCTGGCGCTCATAGCCAATGCTTTATTGACAAGCCTTAAAGTGGCTCAACTTGCTGCGGAGGAATGATCTCCGCTCTCTGGTTCAGTAACGTCTCCTGTATCCATATGGTTAGTAGAAAGCGGAAGCATTGATGCGAACATGTATTCTTGCGTTTGCCTTTGGAGTTGGGCTGCTGCAACAGCAGGCCGAGCTGCCCGAAATTGCTTGGGCGTGGATTTTACTGCCGCTTGCAGTGTCTGGATTTTTTCTCTGGCGTTGTGAGGCTGCTATTTTTGCAGTCATCGGGAAGATTCTGTTCGTCGCATTTTTTTTTGGTGCAGGATTTTTCTGGGCAACGGCATTTGCTCAGTGGCGCCTGGCTGATGTGCTTCCGCATGAGTGGGAGGGACGCGATATCCAATTGATCGGCGTGGTAGCTGAACTACCGCAAGCCAACGAACACAGCTTGCGTTTTGTTTTCGACGTGGAGCAAGTGCTAACGAACGGCGCTGTCGTTCCCGCGCGCATTTCTCTTGGCTGGTATAAAGAACGAGAAAAAAATGCCGAGACCTCTAGATCCGCGCTGCCTCAGATCAATGCGGGTGAACGCTGGCAAATCACGGCGCGGCTCAAGCGTCCTCACGGCAGTGTTAATCCTCACGGTTTCGATTTCGAGAAATGGGCGTTGGAGCGCAACATCCGGGCTACCGGCTATGTGCGGAAAGCTGATGACAATTTGCGCCTGGACGAAATAGTCAACCAACCTGCGTACCGCGTTGAGCGTTTGCGCCAGGAGATTCGCGAGCGTTTTATTCAGGCACTGCCTGATCATGCTTATACCGGCGTTCTCATTGCGTTGGCGGTGGGCGATCAGCGCGCTATTCCAGCCGGACAGTGGCAAATATTCACGCGTACTGGCGTAAACCATCTCATGAGCATCTCCGGATTGCATGTGACGATGGTATCGGGCCTGATATTTGCGCTGACGTATTGGTTATGGCGCAGGAGCTATCGTCTAGCGCTTTGGTTGCCGGCTCGCAAAGCCGCAGTGATTGCGGGTTTGGCGGCGGCGCTGGGTTATGCGCTGCTCGCCGGCTTCGCAGTCCCAGCACAGCGCACGGTTTATATGCTGGCCGCAGTCGCCATCGCTTTGTGGCTGGGGCGTTTTACTTCCGCGACGTCAGTACTGGCATGGGCGTTGCTGGCAGTAATCGTTCTTGATCCATGGGCGATACTTTCGCCCGGCTTCTGGCTGTCGTTCGGCGCGATCGCCGTCATCATGCTGGTATCGGCGGGGCGCATCGGTAAAATGCACTGGTTCACCGGTTGGGCGCGCGTACAGTGGGCAATCACCCTCGGCCTGATACCGCCGCTACTGGTGATGTTCCAGCAGGTATCGCTGGTTTCGCCAATTGCTAATGCCATTGCCATTCCGTTGGTGAGCTTGGTGGTTGTTCCCTTGACGCTGTTGGCGACATTGCCGCCACTTGATTTCCTGTTGCTGCCCGCGCACGCAGTTCTGAGCGGTTGCATGGAAGCGATGCGGTGGATGAGCGACGTACCGCAAGCGGTCTGGAGCCAGCATGCGCCACCCGTCTGGGCCGTGGCGGCTGGTATGGCCGGCATTGTCTGGATGCTGCTGCCTGGAGGGGGAGGGGGATGGGGATCGGGCTTGGGATTTACCACCGGTTTCCCGGCTCGCTGGCTGGGAGCAGTCGCGTTGCTGCCGATATTTCTGGTATTGCCACCAAGACCGGCGTCGGGAGAGCTGTGGCTCACCGTGTTGGATGTCGGCCAGGGATTGGCAATCGTGGCACGCACAGAAAATCACGCGCTGCTCTACGATACCGGGCCGGGTTCCGGTTCCGAGGCAGATAGTGGCAACCGTATTATCGTTCCTTTTCTGCGGGGGGAAGGTGTTAAGCATCTTGATGCATTGATCGTGACGCATGCCGACTTGGACCACAGCGGTGGCGCATTGTCAGTGCTGGAAGCGGTACCAGTGGAACGGCTGGTTTCGTCTTTGAGCGTCGATCATCCAATCCAGCTAGCTGCCACCAACAGGCAGCGATGCAGTGCGGGAGAGTCATGGCAATGGGACGGGGTGCGCTTCGACATGCTGCATCCGTCGCAAGACAGCTACAGTAACCCCAGGCTTAAAACGAATGCTTTAAGCTGTGTGCTGAAAATTACGACAATTCACGGCAGTGTGCTGTTGCCAGGGGACATCGAAAAAAAATCCGAGTATCAATTGCTCGCACACGATGGCAATGCGCTCTCCTCAACGGTGCTGGTTGCACCCCATCATGGCAGCAAAACCTCTTCCACCGACGAGTTTGTGCGCCAGGTAAATCCTGAGCTGGTAGTATTTACCGTGGGCTACCGCAACCGTTTCGGGCACCCCAGGAATGAAGTGGTGGAGCGCTACCGGGCAGTGGGAAGCAGCTTACTGCGTAGCGACGCAGATGGGGCGATACTGCTGCGTTTTGCTGACGATACTCTTGCGGTCGAGACATCACGTGCGCTGCGCCGCCGGTATTGGCGGGATGTACCGAATATTGACGAATTAGGGTAGGTGCAACTTAATGAGCAATGAGCTAGATCCAGAACCGATTATTTCCCCGATTAGCCGACGCGACAGTTCCTCCTGGCCAGAATCCACGACGGGCATGTTTTCTCCCGGCGAAATCGAGTTGATCCGGGCTGCGCAAGATTTTTCTCAACTGCTATATGATGGCAAAGATTTGCCCACCGGCGAGCCAGTTATGCAGCATGTGCTGGGTGTGGCGTCGCTTCTTGCATCGTTGAGGGTGGATAGCGACACGCTTGCGGGAAGCATGCTCTACGCCGCGCCGGATTATCTGGAGGGATACAAGGAAAAATTATCGGCGGCCTTCAATCCAACTGTGGCTCAGCTGGTGGAAGGCGTGGCACGGATGGGTCGTATCCGCCTGTTCGGGGCAACAGATAGCGGCAATGTCTCAAGTA
>JALYOY010000128.1 GCA_030856655.1 Pseudomonadota bacterium
CCCCTGCTGTGATAAATAAAGGCCAGATTGCTCAGGCTGGTTGCCAGGTTTAGGTGGTGGGAACCATGGCCTTTCTCGAAGACCGTGAGCGAACGCTCATAAAACGTCTCGGCTTGGGCGTACTGTCCCTGGATACGATAGAGTTCCGCCAGGTTGCTCAAGTCCCTGCCTACATCGGGATGGTCGAGGCCGAGTGTTTTCTGCCGAATGGTTAGTGCCCGCTGATAGAGCGGCTCGGCTTGCGCATACTGGTTTTGGGAATGGTAGATCAATGCCAGATTGTTCACGCCTGTTGCCACGTTCGGATGGTCGGGACCGAGCGCTTTCTCCCGGATCGGCAATAGACGCTCGTAGAGCGGCCTGGCCGATGCATACTGGCCCTGGATACAATAGAGCTCTGCTAAATTGCTCAGGGTTTGGGTTGCATTGGGATGGGTAGGGCTGTGGGCTTTCTCGCGGATCGCCAGCGCCCGCTTGTAGAGCGGCTCCGCTTCAGCGTACCGGCCTTCGGCGCGGTAGAGTTCCGCAAGTCCGTTCAAGCTTGTCGCCACCAAAGCATGGCTGGGGCCAAAGTATTTTTCCCGGATCGCCAGGGAGCGCTTGTATAGCGGTTCTGCCTGCGCGTATCGGTGATAACCGCGGTAGAGCTCGGCAAGGTTGTTCAGGCTGGTTGCGGTATTGGGATGATTAGGTCCAAGCGCCTTTTCCGCCATTGCCAGCGATTGCTTCACAGCTGCCACGGCGCGGCCGTACTCGCCCTTCTCATAAAGCGATATGGCGTCTTTGCTGATCTCGGACCACTTTGAGTCTTGCGCATGAACCGCTGCCGCTGCCGTGCCAAACGCAAGGGTTAGGAGGAGAGCTATCGGGAGTGTTTTCATAACTTCCTTACAAGCAGGCTGAAGGCAAGGTTGGGAAGGACGAGCAAACGCCAAACTCCATTTGCCCATGACTATTTATTTTCTCACAACGCGATATATTTACATACAGCATTTTGCACTCGTGGTATCGAAGCAGGGTAGCTTTTGATACCTTACACGAACCAAAAATAACCGAGAAACCGTGCCTGTCCTTGTTTTTCCTGCTGATTTCTGGTGCTAGCAGCCTGTCGGACTTAAAGGAAATCGGCTGCAAAAGCGTCTGGCCGGTCCATGCTCGCCGTTTTTTCGACCAATAGAATAACTATTGGCCCTCAAAATCGTCAAAACCTGCCCTCATTCAGTCGCTTTTTCGCTGGATTCTTCAAGCTCGACAGGCTGCCATGGCTGCAAAAAAAGCCAGGGGAAAGCATGCCAAGGAGTTGTAACTCGATTATTATTTCTCCTCCGACAGAACTTCTACGGGCGCAAAGTCGCGAAGTGACTGCGCTGCGTAATCCAGGTATGAGGATCTTGATATCGATCCGTCTCCGATGACTCAACATGAGGGCATTACCCAACGGATGCGCGAGACGGTGGATACAATCTACCGTTCCCACTCGCGCCACGTTTTTGCCACGCTGATACGCCTGCTCGGCGACTTCGATGTCGCCGAGGAAGCGCTGCACGATGCCTTTCGGGCCGCGCTGGAACAATGGCCGCGCGAAGGCGTGCCGGCAAATCCGCGGGCGTGGCTCGTTTCGACCGGCCGCTTCAAGGCGATCGACGGCATACGCAGGCGGGCCCGATTCGAGCCGCTGCCGGACGACGTGGAAGAACGGCTGGCGGCCGGCACTGGCGATGAGCTGGACGGCGAAGGCGTCGAGGATGATCGGCTGCGCCTGATCTTCACTTGCTGCCATCCGGCCCTGCCGCCAGACGCGCAGGTGGCGCTCACCTTGCGCGAGGTGTGCGGCCTGACGACCGAGGAGATCGCGCGTGCTTTTCTGACCGCCGCGCCTACGCTGGCCCAACGTATCGTGCGCGCCAAGGCGAAAATCCGCGATACACGCATTCCTTATCAGGTACCTTCGCCCGCCGAGCTACCGGATCGATTGGACAGCGTGCTGCGCGTGGTTTATCTGGTGTTCAACGAAGGTTACTCCGCGTCGTCGGGCGGGTCGCTGATGCGCGCCGATCTCTCCGTCGAGGCAATTCGTTTAGGCAGGCTGTTGATAGAATTGTTGCCGGCGCCAGAAGCACTGGGGCTTCTCGCGCTGATGCTGCTGCAGGAGTCTCGCCGTGCCGCGCGCAGCTCGGCGGATGGCGATTTGGTTTTGCTGGACGACCAGGACCGCTCGCTCTGGAATCGTGACTACATCGTGGAAGGATCAGCGCTGGTGGAACGCGCGCTGTCGTCGCGCCGGTTCGGTCCGTACACATTGCAGGCCGCGATCGCTGCCGTGCACGCCAACGCACCCTACGCCGCGGCGACGGACTGGGCTGAGATCGTCGGACTCTACGATGTCCTGCTGCGGGCGGACCCCTCGCCCGTAGTCGAATTAAACCGCGCTGTAGCGGTTGCAATGCGGGACGGGCCCTTGCCGGGGCTTGCACTCATCGATGCTATCCTGACGCGGGGCGATCTTCCAGATTACCACCTGGCGCACTCGGCGCGGGCGGATTTGTACCGGCGTCTCGGGCGCACAGCCGAAGCCCGGGCCGCATACGAGCGCGCTTACGCTCTCACCCGGCAGGAGCCCGAACGGCGGTTTCTCGAGCGTCGGCTGCGCGAACTGCCGGGTTGAGAGAACTGATCCGGCCTGGATATTCTCTCCAGACTCGTGACGCCCGTAGGTCTTCCAGCTTGCGGCTCTTTCAGTTATGGCTATCGTCCGGCAGGACGTGCAAATCCGCTCGCAACTCTCATTATCATCGGTCCGGTGACTATGCGAGTTTAGACGCGGTAAGGGCAGGTGACCCAGCCGCTTTTCCATGCAGAGTAGAAAGAAATCATTTTATCCGGCACTCGAATGTCGAATTTCGCCTCCACCAAACGACTAATCGACGTAACCTAGTTTTTAGCCCCACCCGGAAAAGCCGGGTAGCCTGGGATAATTCAAGAACCTACGGAGGCAGTATGACGACACTGACCGCAATCGCACATCCGCCGATCGTTTCCCGCGATGAATGGCTCGTCGAGCGCAAGAAGCACCACGCGCGCGAGAAAGAAATCACAAGACAGCTTGATCTGTTGCGTGCCGAGCGCCGCAGGCTGCCAATGGTTAGGATCGACAAAGACTATGTCTTTGAAGGCCCGAAAGGAAAAGCACGCCTGTTCGATCTTTTCGAGGGCCGCCGCCAGCTCATTATTTACCACTTCATGTCGACCCGAGCTGGGGCGAGGGCTGCCCGAGCTGCTCATTCCTGGTTGACAACATCGGCCATCTCTCCCATCTGCACGCAGGCGGCACTACTCTCGCCCTTGTTTCCCGCGCGCCGCTCGCCAAGGTCGAACCCTTCAGGAAACGCATGGGGTGGGCTATTCCATGGTACTCCTCGTTCGGGAGCGATTTCAATTATGACTTTCATGTTTCGCAGGATGAAGCCGTAGCGCCGGTCGAATACAATTACCGGGACAAAGCGGAGCTCATGCAGAAAAAGCAAGACTACTTTACGCAGGGTGAATCCCATGGTTTGAGTATCTTTCTGCGCGATAGCGGCGATATTTTCCATACTTACTCGGCCTACGCGCGCGGGGTCGAACTGCTCGACAGCACCTACAACTACCTCGACATGACGCCGTTCGGCCGCCAGGAGGATTGGGAGAATTCGCCCGAAGGCTGGCCACAAAGCCCGACTCAAGAGTGGATCCGCCATCACGACCGATATGGGGACGCGACTAAAGGCTCAATGTCTTAACCCCGGTGCCATGTTTACGCCCGGCGCGGCATCGGGGCAACCCGAATCAATCCATTTTTTTCTCAAGAAGGAGATCAATCATGAACACCAAAACGACGGCGGCGACAGCTGAAGCCGAGATTCGCGAGCTGGTGGAACGCTGGCTGGAAGCGGTTCGCGCCAAGGATGTCGACGGGGTTATGTCCCACTATACGGCGGACATCCTGACTTTCGACATCTCCCCTCCCCTGGAGTACAAGGGAATCGACGCGTATCGAAAAAACTGGGAATGGTGGCTGCCGACGTTCCGCGGGCCGATTGGTTACGAAATTCGAGACCTGGGCATTACGGCGAGTGGTGACATTGCCTTCTCTCACAGCCTCAACCGCATCAGTGGAACAAAGACAAACGGTGAGGAAATCGACGTCTGGGTGCGGGTGACCGCATGCTACCGCAAGGTGAACGGCAAGTGGATGATCACGCATGAGCATGTATCGGTACCTTTCTACATGGATGGCAGCGACCGGGCGGCAGTTGATTTGAAACCTTAACATTCACCGTAAATGAAGCGAGGAATGAACCTGCATGTACTCCTGACAATTAGTTTGCACCGTTAAGAATGGTATGAGCATTTCCGATGTCGAATTTAATCTCCCTCGTACGACTATATGACGTGAACTCGTTTTCCATGCCAAACTGGAGCTGTTGCCGATGAAGTACCTGTGCCTGATCTGTGCCGAAACCGTAATGGAACAGATGACAGAAACCGCTGCCGAGAAGCACTTCGAGGAATACTCGGAATTCACGGAAGCTATCAGAGAGAGCGGCCACTACCTCGGTTGCAACCGGCTGCAGCCTCCCCATGCCGGGGTTACAGTCCGGGCGCGGAAGGGCAAGGTCACAACGACCGATGGTCCTTTTGCGGAGACCAAGGAACAACTTGGTGGCTACTACCTCATCGAGGCCAGGGATCTGAACGAGGCGATACAAGTGGCCTCACGGATTCCGGGTGCGCGGATCGGGTGCGTCGAAGTGCGGCCCATAGCGGAGGACGAGCGGACGCTGCGGGCGCTCGGGTTTATCGATACGGGCAACAGCACTATAAGCATTAAAGTTAAATATCAAACTTAAATTTTAAACAGGAGAACATCATGACCATGAAAATCAAGGCCATACCAGACGGTTACCATACGCTTAGCGCATACCTGACGGTCCGAGGAGCCTCCGCTGCGCTTGAATTCTACAAAAAAGCCTTTGGAGCAACCGAGTTGTTCCGGCTCAATATGCCCAACGGAAAAATCGCGCACGGGGAATTCAAGATTGGCGATTCGATATTCATGATCTCGGATGAGAATCCAGAATGGGATTCCAGTTCTCCGGAGACACTGGGTGGTAGTCCGGTAGCACTGCATCTCTACGTTGCCGATGCCGATAGCACCTTCTCCGACGCAATCAAGGCAGGAGCCAAGGAAACGATGCCTCTTGAAAATCAATTTTGGGGGGATCGCATGAGTACGGTGACCGATCCTTTTGGCCACCACTGGCTCATCGCCACGCACATTGAAGATGTTGATCCGAGCGAATACCAAAGCAGAATGGATGCAATTTACGGAGCGAATCAGGCGTGAGCCGGCCACACGGGAAGTAATTAGCTGCCCGATTGTTATATGGCCTGGCTCTGCGCTTACCGGAACGCGCCGTCTCGCTGTTTCTAATTTCAAGCCTTCGTGGGCCTTGCCCAGCTGCTTTACGATGGAGACATACATGAAATACATGTTGCTGATTTACCTTGACGAGCTCGCGTTGAGCGAGACCGAACGGGACGCGTGCTACGTGGAATCTACTCAACTCGCACAAGAGATTAAATCCAACGGACAGTATCTGGCCGCCAACCCCTTGTACCCGACAGCAACGGCGACCAGTGTGCGGGTGCGCGAGGGCAAACGCCTGGTGACCGACGGTCCGTTTGCGGAGACGCGCGAACAACTGGGCGGCTACTTTCTGATCGACGCCAGGGATCTCGACGAGGCAATCGGCATTGCCGCACGAATTCCCATGGCGCGCAAGGGTACTGTCGAGATCCGGCCGGTGATAGAAATCGCGGGCTTGCCGGCTGATTAGTATCCCGCGACGAATGGAAGCAGTCAAACGAAGAACCCAGTCGGCCACGTAGGCTGGTAAAGAAGTCCTACCAAGACACAGGAGATAACCATGAAGACGGAACCACAGAAAGAGCACGAATGGCTGCGGACGCTGGTGGGCGAATGGACCTATGAAACTGAATGTTCGATGGAGCCTGGCAAGCCGCCGGAGAAATTTTCGGGATCGGAGACCGTGCGTTCGCTCGGGGACCTCTGGATCCTGTGCGAGGGCCGCGGCGAAATGCCTGGCGGCGGCATGGCGACAACATTGATGACGCTTGGTTATGATCCGCAGAAGAAGCAGTACGTGGGGACCTGGGTGGGATCGATGATGACCCACCTATGGGTGTACGCCGTGTCGCTGGATGCGGAAAAAAAGGTGCTCACGCTCAACTCTGAGGGTCCAGATTGTATGGAGGAGACGAAGCTGGCGAAATACCGGGATGTGATAGAGGTGAAGAATCAAGATCACCGGACACTGACACCTTACATGCTGGGCGACGATGGCGAATGGCGGCTAATGATGACGGCGAATTATCGGCGGAAGAGGTAGTGGCCGAAGTGCGTTGTCGCACGCTTTGTCGTTAGCGCCGTGTTGCCGATACGTTATCGTGCAATGGCTTTAGAAAGGAAAAACGATGGCTACCAAAATTTTCGTGAATCTGCCGGTACGCAATCTCAATGAGTCCGTGAAGTTTTTTTCCCAACTCGGCTTCACTTTTGATGCCCGGTTTACCGACGAGACCGCCACCTGCATGATTGTGAGCGAGGACATATTCGTCATGCTATTGACTCGGGAAAAATTCAAGACTTTTACGCCCAAAGAAATTTGTGATGCAACGAAAAGCACGGAAGTTCTCGTTTGCTTATCTTGTGAGAGCCGGGATAACGTCAATGAAATGGTTCTCAAGGCAGTCGCCGCCGGGGGAGCCGCCCCAATGGAGTCCAAGGACTATGGGTTCATGTACCAGCATGGCTTCGAGGACCTGGACGGACATCTTTGGGAGCTTGTCTACATGGAGCAGGGCGCAATAAACCAGGAATAAAATGCATTGACGTGATGCGCGAACTCCGCGCATCCACAAGCTGGAGGTCTGTCGCGGAGCCCGACGCGTCAGCGTCCGCGCCGCGCGATTCAATTCCATAACAGGTGATGGTGAGAACCGCGCGAGCCGCAACCCTCAAGACGCCATATAGATCATCCATGACACGCCGAAGCGGTCGGCGACCATGCCGAAGCGCGGGGAAAAGAAGGTCTTGGCCAGCGGCATTTGCACCTGTCCACCTTCTGCCAGCGCAGCGAACAATCGGTCAGCCTCGGCCTCGCTGGACGCGATGAGCGACAGCGAAAAACCCTGAAAGCTCGGCTTCCCCTGGCAGTGGCCGTCCGAGGCCAGCACCGTTGTATCGCCGATGCGGAAACTCGCGTGCATGACCTTATTCTCGGAACCGGGCGGGGGCATGCAGGATTGATTAGCCTCAGAGGACTGATTAGGCTCGGATGGCGCGTCGTTGAACCGCATGAGCGCTATGACCTCGGCGCCAAGCGCGCCGCGGTAGAATTCGACCGCTTCCTCGCAGCGGCCGTCGAAGAACAGATAGGGTTGGACTTGCATGATGTCTCCTTCTCAGTGTTGTGGGTGAAATTTATAGATTTGGCCTCGATGCGCTTACCGCCTGGCGGCGACTTGCGCGCGTATGCGTTCCTCTGCTTCCCTGAGTTCTGGCGTTAATTCAGCACCGAAGTCATCCGCCTCGAACACTTGGCGGATCTCGATCTCGGACTCTCCCTCATGAGGATTGGGGCAGCGCTTGACCCATTCAATCGCCTCTTCCTTCGACTTCACCTGGAACAGCCAGAAGCCGGCAATCAACTCTTTAGTCTCGGTGAAGGGTCCATCAATCACGGTGCGCTTATCTCCAGAGAATCTGACCCGTGCGCCCTTCGAGCTCGGCTGGAGCCCTTCGGCCGCGAGCAGCACGCCGGCTTTCGCCAGCTCTTCATTGTACTTTCCCATCTCGGCAAGCAGCTTTTCGCTCGGCATGACGCCTGCTTCTGAATTCCTGTCAGCTTTCACTATTACCATAAATCGCATTGTGGCCTCCATTTGGTTTCGGGTTGAGAGGCGGGGTTCCCGGATGGACTTGACCGGATGAACCTAGACTCTATGTCTCAGTCGAATTGCGAGTTGAGAAATCGACATGCCAAACCGATTTTCTTTCCAGGCCGGCTTTGGTTACGGGCAGACATGCCTTTCTTTTCTCCTCGAAGTGAATTGAAAGGATTATTACGATCATCAAAGCAGCTGCAGATCCGTAATATTGATATTATTGTAGAAATCCGGGGGATGCTGGCTGTACGTAAAGAAATGCTCTAATAGTTGGCTGCAGGTAGTTCCCAGCTGCGATCCATAACTTGGAGGATAATCATGTCAAAAACCTATAGATCAGTTCCTCTCCTAGTGGTTACTTTATTGGCCTCATGTGCAAGTATAC
>JALYOY010000146.1 GCA_030856655.1 Pseudomonadota bacterium
CGACAATGCCGCGGAGTGGATTTTGGAGCTTGACCGCGGCCACGGCATTCCATGGAAAGGTAACTACAGTTCCTGGCTGGAACAGAAAGAAAACCGCCTGAAGCAGGAAGAATCGACAGAATCCACACGTCAGAAGGCGCTGCATAAGGAGCTGGAATGGGTGCGGCAAAACCCAAAAGGGCGACAGGCAAAATCCAAGGCCCGTATTGCCCGTTTTGAAGAACTCAATTCTCAGGAATATCAGAAGCGCAACGAAACGCTGGAGATTTTCATTCCCGTTGCGGACCGGCTAGGCAACGACGTCATCGAATTCAAAGACGTTTCCAAAGCTTACAGCAATCGCCTGCTGATTGACAATTTGAGCTTTAAGGTACCGCCTGGCGCGATTGTCGGCATCATCGGTCCCAACGGCGCGGGCAAATCCACCCTGTTCCGCATGATCACAGGAAAGGAACAACCGGATACCGGCGAGATAGCAATCGGCGCGACAGTGAAAATATCGCATGTGGACCAATCGCGCGACATCCTGGAAAGCAGCAAAACCGTGTTCGAAACCATTTCTGGTGGCAACGACATACTTATCGTGGGCAAGTATGAGACCCCCTCACGTGCTTATATCGGTCGTTTTAACTTCAAAGGAGCCGATCAACAGAAGATCGTCGGCAATCTTTCCGGCGGTGAACGTGGACGGCTCCATCTGGCAAAAATGCTTATCTCTGGCGGCAACGTACTACTACTGGACGAACCCTCCAACGATCTCGACGTGGAAACCCTGCGTGCACTGGAAGACGCATTGCTGGAGTTCGCCGGCTGCGTGCTGGTCATCTCGCACGACCGCTGGTTCCTCGACCGTATTGCCACCCACACTCTTGCGTTTGAAGGCAATTCACAGGTTACATTCTTTGACGGCAATTATCAGGAATACGAGGCCGACAAGCGGAAGCGCCTGGGCGAGGAAGGCGCGAAGCCGAAACGGATCAGGTATAAGCCAATTAACCGGTGATAACGCCAGGTCAGGCCTTGCCGGTTATTTCGATAACATGCTGGGCGTATTAACATGCTCGGAACGAAATCCGATTCCAATCATCCGGGCGGGAATCCATCGCAGGAGGGGGAAGCGTGCCACAAGACGGAGAAAAAAAGGTGGGGAGAACGAATCGTCACCGCGTAGGACGCGACTGATGACATGATTCTGGAGGAAGACCTGCAATCGCTGCGTCATATTTGTCGGCCATGCGCGCCGCTGTTGAACTCGGTGTAGATCCTCCGTGGTTACCCGATTTTCGCGTAACGGTGCAGCCAGCAAATTCGAGGCCGCGATTGCGTCCTGGATAGCAAGATTAATGCCGACGCCCCCGAGCGGCGACATCGCATGCGCTGCGTCGCCGATGCAGAGAAGGCCCGGGCGATACCAGCGGTATAGCCGGTCGACCTGTACGGTGAGCAGCTTAACTGCTTCCCAATCATTAAGCTCGCCGACTCGATTGGCGATAAACGGCGCCAGTTGCGCAAGACTATCGTGGAGCGCAGCCAACCCGCGCTCCTGTACTTGCCTTTGCGACCCTTTGGGGATCACAAAACCGCATTGCCAATATGTATCACGGTTCAGCATGACGAAGACCCTGCCCCTGTCGAAATGGCCGATAGGATCTTCCGGATCATCCGATTGCCGCGAGAGCCGGAACCACAATACATCCATGGGGGCGCCAAATTCCTCCACCTGTAGACCCGCCAGCGCACGTACGGCGGAGTGTCGGCCGTCGGCCCCCACGACCAGACTCGAGCGTACAGTCAGTGGGCCATCCGGAGTCCCCGCCTGAAGCCCAACGATATGACCCGCTTCCTCAATAAGCCCTGTCACTTCCGCGTTCATCCGCAACCTGAACGTCGGATAACGTGCCGCTTCAGCGGCAAGAAGGTTCAGTAAATCCCACTGCGGCATGAAGACGACAAAGCGGCATTGGGTTTTGAGATAGGTGAAGTCCGCCACCGTCAGCACCAGATCACCGAACTGCCCGTTGATCCGCGGTGCTTTTTGATGCGGCAATTTCAATAGCGCGTCGAGAAGTCCCAGTTCACGCATGACTTCCAGTGTCGACGGATGGATCGTATCTCCACGGAAGTCTCGCAGAAAATCCACATGTTTTTCCAGAACCAATACCTCGATACCGGTACGAGCCAGCAGCAGTCCCAGCATCATACCGGCCGGGCCGCATCCGGCGATGCAACACCGCACTGATACCATACTCATCTCTAGCCTGTCGGGGGAAAGAAAGAACAAGAAACAGACAAAGACTACGCTTTGAAGCGTAATTTGACAACATACTCGTCATTTTGAACATGGGCTTGCATAATTCTCCGAATGTCATGGCTTTTCCATATAATTCCCGGTAAATTCAGTCGCTGGCGGAACGAATTTTTGCGATGGCTGTGACAAAATCGGGAAATTGCTAACGATGAGTAGCCGCCTCCCTTGGGGTCATATCACTGCGCTTGCGATCTGGATTACTATCTCCGGGGTAATTTACCTATACTTTGACGCCCACCAAAAACCGACGATTGCCGTAGCCAGCGCGGATCTGGCTGGCGGGGAAGTAACCATTCCGAGATCGCGGGACGGACATTACTATGTACGCGGTTCAGTCAACGGCCACCCGGTCGATTTCATGGTGGACACAGGTGCCAGTATGGTTTCTATCGGTCGTGATATCGCGCAAAGTGCCGGCTTGCCGAGCGGTATGCCTGCCAGTTTTTCGACCGCGAACGGTACGGTCATGGGCGAGATCGTATCAGGGCAAATTATCGAAGCGGGGGGTATCGTAGTGGAAGGTCTCAGTGTAGGTGTTGGCATACGGGGGGACATGGCGCTGCTTGGACAAAACTTCCTGCGCAAGGTAGATGTGCTCCAGTCGGGCGACAAAATGGTGCTCCGACTCGGGATGAAATAATTTTTGCATGTTATACCCACCTGCGATAGCTCCACTGCTCGATCAGGCCAGGTCATTCGAAACTTCCTGCGCGGTCTGAAAACAGTCCTCCCATACCT
>JALYOY010000159.1 GCA_030856655.1 Pseudomonadota bacterium
TTGCCTTCTTCAATACCTCCTTAGTCTTGGGTGCGGTATGGCCGATATACTGGCCTACCAGATCATCGCGCGTGACGGAAACAAGGTGTCCTTCACGTACATAACCCAGACGGTGCAAGATTTCGGCCATGCGTAGCGCCACGGTGGTTTTCCCGGTGCCGGGGTTGCCGGAAAAACACATGTGTAGACTGGGCGGCCCAGCGGTCAGACCAAATTTCTTGCGCACGCGGTCAACGAGCAATAGCGCCGCAGTCTCACGGATGCGGGTTTTTACAGGTTTCAAGCCGATCAACTCAAGATCAAGCTTATCCAAAACTTCCTTGATGTTGGAAGCGCGAAATTCGGCGTCCAGATCAACTGGAATGTTATCGGAGGGGGCGAGGTCTTTTGACGTTTTTTTCACGTTTTTATCCCCATAATAAAGCACTACGTGGCAATGGACGCCGTGCTTTGGCTGGTTACATAAATTGGCAGGAACGGAAACGGCTTACACAGCGAATTCAAGATGGGGCACAGGCAGATGCGGTTACCGTAATTCATCACCCCATTTACCTGCACCCCAATCAATCCCTTCCCTTAAGGCGAAGGGAGTCCTTCATTAATACCGTTCGGATTCCGGCTTATCGGTTGCGTAGGAATGAATGGTGTAACGAATGCTACGGCCTTCCGCTTCCTGGCGTACCACGCTAAAGCCAGGTTCTGTCTTCGGACGGTTGACAATGTACGACATGGTCGGACTTTCCACCCCGCGCGTCGAGTTGAACGCGGTTACCCGGATATAATGATTCGGGTAAGTTTTGCGGCAGTCATTGATCTCCGACAGGATGCCGGCGGGATCTTTCAAATCAAACATCGGGTTGCCGAACATTTCCCAATAAGTATTGCGCGGATGGGGGTCATCAGTGTACTCGATACCTATCGCCCAGCCGTTCTTCAACGCATATTTGATTTGCGCCGAGATTTGCTTATCCGTCAGCGGGGGCAAGAAAGAGAACTGACCTTGCGTGACACGATTTCCTACATTGGTCATCATGATTATTTTCTCCTATGTATGGTTAGACGCTGGCCGTGGTTGAGGGCACGAAATCGGCGGTGTCGGTGGATTCGTAATTGAAGGTTATGTCCTTCCATGTCTCCAGCGCCTGTTTAAGCGGCGTGCACCACTTGGCGGCTGCCTCGAGAATCTTGGGACCTTCTTTCATATAGTCGCGACCTTCGTTGCGCGCCAGTATCATCGCTTCCAGCGCAACGCGATTGGCAACCGCGCCAGCTTGTATGCCCATCGGGTGACCGATGGTGCCGCCGCCAAACTGCAGTATCACATCTTCGCCGAGATAATGCAGCAACTGGTGCATCTGGCCGGCGTGAATGCCGCCCGAAGCAACCGGCATAACCTTATTCAGCGAAGCCCAGTCTTGCTCGAAGAACAGGCCGTGTTCGAGATTTTGCGGAGTATGTGTGTCGAGCAGGGTATCGTAGAAGCCCTTGATCATGAGCGGGTCGCCCTCGAGCTTGCCAACGACCGTGCCGGCGTGAATGTGATCCACACCCGCCATCCGCATCCACTTGCATATCACGCGAAAGTTCATACCGTGATTTTTTTGGCGCGAGTAGGTCGAGTTGCCGGCACGGTGCAGGTGCAGAATCATGTCGTTCTTGCGCGACCACTTGGCCATCGATTGAATCGCGGTGTAGCCGATCACCAGATCAATCATAACGATGACGGAGCCCAGCGACTTGGCGAATTCGGCGCGCTCGTACATTTCTTCCATGGTACCTGCGGTTACGTTCAGGTAATGGCCTTTGACTTCACCCGTAGCGGCGGAAGCCTTGTTAACCGCTTCCATACAGTAGAGAAAACGGTCGCGCCAGTGCATGAAGGGCTGCGAATTGATGTTTTCGTCGTCTTTCATGAAGTCGAGACCACCCTTGAGGCCTTCGTACACCACGCGTCCGTAATTGCGGCCGGAAAGCCCCAGTTTCGGTTTAGTGGTGGCGCCCAGCAACGGCCGGCCAAACTTGTCGAGGCGTTCACGCTCCACCACAACACCGGTGGCGGGGCCTTGAAAAGTTTTCAGGTAGGCGACCGGGATGCGCATATCCTCCAAGCGGAGCGCTTTCACGGCTTTGAAACCAAATACGTTACCGATGATTGAGGCGGTCAGGTTGGCGATGGAACCTCCCTCGAACAAGTCCATATCATAGGCGATGTAGGCGAAATACTGGGCTTCGTTCTTGGTTCCGGGACCGGTATTGGGCACGAGTTCAGAACGGTAGGCCTTGGCGCGGTAGAGTTCGCAGGCGGTCAGCCGGTCAGTCCACACCACGGTCCAGGTTGCGGTGGAAGATTCGCCGGCAACAGCGGCGGCGGCTTCCTCATGATCCACTCCTTCCTGCGGTGTGATACGGAACATCGCCACGATATCCGTTTCTTTGGGCACATAATCAGAATCCCAGTAACCCATTTTTTTGTACGGCAGTACGCCGGCTTTATAACGTTCCTTGCCTTTTAATTCTTCACTCATGTCAATTCTCCTTGTGAGGGTAGATAAAGGTACTACTGCATCATTGTAATCCTAATACTTATAAACAACAGTCACGTGTTTTGATTGTTATGATAATATTTTCCTTATATAAACCACCAACAGTCGATCTCCGCAGAAACGATGCTGCACATCACCCTGAGACAGCTAAAAGTTTTCGAATCTGTTGCTCGCCACCTGAGCTTCTCACGTGCTGCCGAAGAGCTCCACCTGACACAACCAGCCGTTTCCATGCAGATCAAACAATTGGAAAGCAACATCGGCCTGCCTTTGTTTGAACAGATGGGCAAGCGGATATACCTCACCGACAGTGGCCGCGAACTTCATCATTATAGTCGGGCAATTTCCCAGCAACTGGCCGATATGGAACTTGCGCTGGACGAGTTGAAAGGTCTCGGACGAGGCAAGCTTAATATTTCGGTCGTGAGTACCGCCAACTATTTCGCGCCTCACCTGCTGGCCAGATTTTGTCAGCGTTACAGCGGCGTTACCGTGAGCCTGAACGTTTCCAACCGGGAAACGGTGCTCAAGCAATTGTCCGACAATGTGATCGATCTGGCAATTATGGGTCAGCCGCCAGATGATCTTGATATTGCCACCGAGTCTTTCATGGAGAATCCGCTCGTGGTCATCGCTCCGCCGGATCATCCCCTGTGCAACGTCCGCCGCATTCCGGTAAAGCGGTTGGAGCGGGAGACATTCCTGGTGCGCGAGCCTGGCTCGGGCACGCGTGGAGCAATGGAGCGCTTTTTTGCAACGCATCATATTTCAATCAACAGAGGCATGGAAACGGATACCAGCGAGGCGATCAAACAGGCGGTACAGGCAGGAATGGGATTGGGCATTATGTCATCGCACACCGCTGAGCTGGAGTTAGAGACGAAGCGGCTGAAAATTCTGGACGTGCAGGACTTTCCCATTATGCGCCACTGGCATGTGGTGCACCGGAAAAACAAGCGTCTTTCGAGCGTCGCACAAGCATTCAGGAAATTCTTGCTGAAGGAGGCCCCTGGGTTGATGCCGGTAACGCAGGAGCGAAAAACCGGGGAAGAGTAATTTTTTATTCTCTCCTGCCGAGTTCTGGACTGCTAAATGTGTGATAGACCCTAGGATTTTATCAGCAGGCTCGGGATTAATAGAATAAATTTTGACCACTCGTTATGGTGTCGCATCATGCTGTTTCCTGTTGGACGTTTTGAGTGGGTTTTCTCGCATGCTTACCGGTAAGCCAGGTAAAAAACAGAGGAATGAATATTGTGGCGACAAAGGTAGCGAGCAGCATACCGCCGAATACTCCGGTGCCCATGGAACGTCGGGCAGCCGCTCCCGCCCCGGTGGCG
>JALYOY010000161.1 GCA_030856655.1 Pseudomonadota bacterium
GACGGACACCAATCGTGTAGGTGGCACGATTGCCGGTCGCATAGGCGGGTTGCGAAGCGAGACCTGCAACACTTGCAGCTCCACCGTCCAGATAAACGTGCTGGTAGCCACCAAACAGGCTGGTGCGCTTGCTCAGGCTGTGAATAGCGCCTACCGTAAAGCTATCGGCACTGCGCGACCCTGGAGCCACTCCTCCGGCACCGGCGAGGCCGCCCGCATCAGCTCTGGTCATACCCCCTTGGCCCACAAGGGTGGTATTGCCCAATTTATACTGAAGACCCGCGTGCCAGATGGAACCGTCGCCACCGGCGTTCATTGCGGAATTACATTGCCCGTTGTTAATGGCATCAAGCGGATTTGCCGTCAAGGACGCAGCGGTGGTACAGGTAGCGGAGCCAATGGCATTGTTGATATTTTCATATTGACCATTGACCCTGAGGTTCTGGAATATCGCCCCCCAGGAGGTAAAGCCCAAGGAAGCGCCTACCCGCCATACTTCTTCGGTTCTAAGGCCCGATGCCTTCTGGAAATTGTTGGCGTTGTCCCTGGAATAGCCGCCAAATATGTCAAATCCCAGACCCATGAATTCGGCTTTATATTTTGCAGCAGCCTGTCCGTCGAACTCGCCATCCTTACCACCCGTATTACCCTGGCCACCCAATCCGCCCGGAAGAAAACTGGAAGCATTTGTAATACCGGCTAGAGATCCGCCGCCCCGGTTGGGATCAAGGCTGTTCGCATCGCCAGGCATAAGCAGCGCGGCGAAGGAGAAGCCTTCCACGGTCGCGGAGTCGAAACGGATCGCGCTGTTGACAAAACCGTTTGCGCCAGAACCCAGGCCGTTAGCGCCTCCAGACATGGTGCCACCGGCACCGTTGGCTTGCAGAGTGGTGTAGGCAAATGGATCAATCGTCATGCCGCCGGCGAAGTCCTTGAACGGAGACTGAACACGGCCAAATTTGATATCGCCCCAGTTATTGCTCGAAAGACCAACCCACTGCTCGCGAGGCGTCGTGGCCGAACCGGAACCCGTGTTCAAGCCCATTTCTATACGGGCATTTGCTTTGAGCCCATTGCCTAGATCCTCGGTAATATGCAGGCCCCAACGTGACGAACGGGCATTGTCCTGCAGCGCTCCATCGCTGGGCCGACCTGAAGAATCGTTAAGGCTGTATTCAGCTTGTACCCGGCCAAAAATCGTGACGTTTGTCCCCTGAGCCTGAGCGGATGCGACCACCGGTGCCGCGAGTGCCCCAGCGACAGCCAGTGCAATCAGTTTCTTTTTCATGTGGAAAATCTCCTTTAAAGTTGAAACGATGGAGCCATCTCACCGACCCTATTTTTCGGTGGAGTGCGTCCCGCTGCTTTGGACCTCTCAAAGTGAGAAGGTTGAGAGATTGTGCCTAACGCGGCATCACGTAGCAAGGAAATCAAGATACTTTGAGGATATGGAAGAGGCTTGTGTTGCTTTTTTGCAACAAACTCGTTTAAAAACGATTAATTGAGAGTTAACCACCTAACTCATGCCCAGCCAGGGGCAGTGACGGATGACGCAGCGCGGGTGGCAAAGGCGGTCGCTAACCGAACAATCGCGTCAGTTCCTCTCCTGGGTTGTCGGCGCGCATAAAGGCTTCACCCACCAGGAAGGCGTTGACATGATGATCGCGCATCAGCGCGACGTCGGCGGGCGCGAGGATTCCGCTTTCGGCAACCACGATATATTCTGACGGAACGCGCTCAAGCAACTGTAACGTAGTGTCCAGTCTCGTTTCGAAAGTGCGCAGATTACGGTTGTTGATGCCAATCAAGGGGGTACTTAATTGCAATGCGAGTTCCAGTTCCGCGCCGTCGTGAACTTCAACCAGTACGGCCATCCCCAACGCTTGGGCAAGCGATTCGAGGTTGCGCATCCTTGCAACAGCGTCCTTCTCTCCCTGGTCCCCGGTTAAGGAGGAAGGGATGCAAAACGCCGCGACAATGATCAGAATGCAGTCTGCTCCAGTCGCGCGGGCCTCAAACACCTGATATTCGTCCAACATGAAATCCTTGCGCAGAATCGGCAGTTCGCAGGCAGCCCGGGCCTGCTTGAGATATTCCATGCTACCGCCAAAAAATTGCGCGTCAGTCAACACCGACAGGCAGGCCGCGCCATGCAGCGCATAGCTGGCTGCAATCGCGGCGGAATCGAAACGCTCGCGTAGTACGCCTCTGCTAGGGCTGGCTTTCTTGATTTCCGCAATGACCGCAGGCAAGCCCGCGTTGATTTTATCGCGGATCGCGCCTGTGAAATTACGAGGTGGGCCTGCCGCCTCCGCTTCTCGACGCATCGCGGGTGGGGATTTGACCGCCTTTGACGCAGCAATTTCCTGCATTTTGACGGTCAGAATCTCTTGCAGAATATTAGACATGATTAAGCCAGAGAGGCTTTGTTCCGATTTGAGAGCTCAACCAGTTCACGCAACTTTGCCTTGGCTGCACCGCTTTCTACCGCGGTACGGGCTTTTTCTACGCCTTGCTCCAACGATTCCGCCACCCCTGCAACATAGATCGCCGCCCCTGCGTTAAGCAGCACGACATCCAGTGCAGGCCCTGGCTGGTTATCCAGCACCGATATCAACATCTCTCTGGATTGCGTGCTGTCTTGTACTTGTATCGTTTCGATCGCAGCTGTCTTCATACCGAAATCCTCCGGTTTAACGGCGTATTCCGTCACCTCGCCACGCCTGAGTTCAGCAATCCAGGTTTCACCCGCTACGGTGATTTCGTCCAGCCCTCCTTGCCCGTTTTTGCCATGAACTACCATCACATGATGGCTACCCAAGCGCTGTAGCACCCGTGCGAGGATGCCGACAAGATCGGGGTGAAATACACCTAGTACCTGATTCTTCGCCCCGGCAGGATTGGTCAGCGGCCCCAGGATATTGAAAAGGGTGCGCACGCCGAGATCGCGCCGTACGGGCGCAGCATGTTTCATGGCGCTGTGAAAATTAGGAGCAAACATGAAACCGAGGCCGATTTCGTTTATGTTTTCCCTGATTTGGGCAGGTGACTGATTAAGGTTGACGCCGAGGGCTTCAAGCACGTCGGCGCTCCCCGAATTGCTGGATACGGAGCGGCCGCCGTGCTTGGCGACTCGTGCTCCGGCCGCTGCGGCAACAAAGGCGGCGGTAGTGGAAATATTGAAAGTATGTGCAGCGTCCCCGCCGGTGCCGCATGTATCCACGAGATACTGGTGGTCCGCTACCTCGACGCGGGTCGCAAACTCGCGCATCACCTGAGCGGCGGCAGCGATTTCGCCGATAGTTTCTTTTTTTACCCGAAGTCCGGTGACAATAGCGGCGATCAGCGCCGGCGACATCTCTCCGCACATGATCTGACGCATGAGCGAGAGCATCTCGTCATGAAGAATTTCGCGATGCTCGATGATACGGGCCAGCGCTTCCTGCGGTTTAATGATTATTCCTTTTGAGGTGGGGCCCGTCCATCAGATAGCCTTCACTGATTCAGAAAATTTTCCAGCAATTTATGCCCGTGCTCGGTCAAAATGGATTCCGGGTGAAACTGCAGACCTTCGACCGCCCGAGTTTTGTGGCGCACGCCCATGATTTCGCCATCCTCCGTCCAGGCAGTAATTTCCAGACAATCCGGAAGGCTTTCACGCTCAATGACCAGTGAATGATAGCGGGTTGCCGTAAATGGATTTGGCAAGCCCCGAAACATGCCTGCTCCTTTGTGAAAGATGGGCGAAGTCTTACCATGCATGACTTGTCTGGCGTGGACGATTTTGCCGCCGAAAGCCTGCCCTATGCTCTGGTGGCCCAGACATACGCCCAATATGGGAATATGGCCATTGTAGCGGCCAATCAAAGGCATCGATATACCCGCTTTGCTAGGCGTGCAGGGGCCGGGCGAAATCACGATTCTCCGGGGCTTTAGCTGCGCAATTTCATCGGGCGTGATTTCGTCATTGCGAAACACTGTTACCTCCTCACCTAGCTCGCCAAAATATTGCACCAGGTTATAGGTGAAGGAATCGTAATTATCGATCATTAACAGCATAGTATGAAATTTACCGGGAGTACCGATTGATACCTGGTTTTATACCTCGTCATCGTTGCGCTGGAGTTGCCGAGTGCGGATGACAGCGAGGGGACAATATTATCTCTTCTCGCAATCATGCGAGCAAGAATAATTGCAGATTCAAAAAGCCGGGGCCGCTTTTTTCTTAAGAGTGTCAGCCTGCCAACCTATACGGAACAATGACCCGTTATTTTATCGCGCAATCCGCTGAATCGGTCTCTCTTATGAACGAAAGAGCGGCGCGATTACTTGACACGCTCGACAGCAGCAAGAAGTTCACTGTCATTCATCAGCGCTAACACCTGGATGCCGGCGCGCAGCAAATAACTCTTTTTTATCGGTTTACCATGATCGATGCAGCGCTTCTTAAGTACAGCAATCTGCTTGTGCTCGCTTTCAGGAATCGAATAACTGTCGCGCAGCAGTTTCGTTTTCTTGGGCTTTGCCGTATCAACAGTCTTATCCGTTTCTACCTCTGATTTTGCCCGCCTCACTGGTTTCCGAGCCGTTTCGTTCTCTTGGATACTCCGGCTGGTCTTGGCGGATTCCGGTGGTTTATGAGACTGGGCAGCCGCAACCTTTTTGGTTGCGGGCGTATGCGGATGTTTTTTCGGGGCTACCGTATCTTTTGCCGTGTTGGTGCTCGTTTTCGTATGCTGCCTACGTGATGTTGTTGCCATGACTTTTCTCCTCCAGTAATCGACGCATAGTTATTTGGCTGGGCGTTCAAGATGCTGGCCCTCAAGCTTATCGCGATAGTTTTCCAGCAGATTTTCCATCTCGACACGCTTCATCCGTGTAAAAGGCTCTGCCTCCAGAATGGCGTTCATGGCGCCCTTGCTGGTATACCAATCGACCAGTTCCCGGCCTATCCGGTAAAGCTGGTCGTTATTCGTTTCGCAAAGCGTCCTTTGCTCATCCTGCTTTGCAAGCGCCGCAGTTGTATTCTTCAGATCCTGTTCCAACTGTTTGCGTTGACCGGACAATTCCTCGTTCTGTTTTTTCGCATCGTCGAGCTGCGTATGCAATTCCGTTTTTTCCTTGTTTGCCGCGTCGATACCCTTTTCAAGCCGGAAAGCCCTGGTTGCGGCGCTCGCCGCAGATCGTTTGTGAGATTCGGTTTCGCTATGAGTTTTTTTCAGTGTTTCTTCCAGCACCGTTTTTTCCTGATCCACCACCGATTTCTGCTGCTGGATTTCGTTCAATTGCTGCTGCATGCGGCGCAATGCCTGCCGCTCCTTCTTTTGATCCTTATTGCCAGCGGCACTCGTGGCCAGAGCGCCAGTTGACCCGGAACCTGCCAGAAATGCAACAGCTAACCCTTGACACAACCATCGCAAAATTATTTTCTTACGGTTGCTCATACGAGAGTTCTCATCCCGGTACGGTTGATGTTACATCAACCGTGATTCTTGTCTGATTGTTGCCCCAACGCCGTACTGCATGGGCATGAACCCGCCGCCACGATAGCTGCGAAACACCGTGCCCCTCCATACCCGCGTCTTTGCCGGCAGGAAATCCATAGCCTGTCGAAGCGCAGAAAGTCAGAACCGGGCATTTAAGTCCAGATTGATCGTATCGATACTCAAGGGCAAACCGCTGATTTGATCGTACGACATATACCGGAGGCCGAACCATGTGTTATGAGCTACCCCGTATAGGCCCTGGAGAGTATAGCCTCTGTGATTGGTGCCGCCCAGCAGATAATTGGAATCCGTAAAGGCATCCAGCATCGAGTCCCGCTCGGAGGAACGATAAAATCCGAAAACCTGCCATTGATGCCGCTCCGCGATGACAGGATACCCCACAGTAAGGCGGAGCTGGTATGCGTCGGTCTGTGGCTTGATGTTCTGCCCGCTGCGAGCGAAGATCTTGTTCTCGTCGTAACCCACGTTGCGCGCGTAATCCACGGTGCTAATCACGTGGATGGGCTTGAACCTGGAGTAGTCTGCCACCATGGTCACGTTAGCGATGCGATAATCCGCCGCCAGGGCCCAGAGGTTAGTGGTGGGGTCGCCATCGTTATCGATGTTAAACAGACTGTTGCCTTTTTGCCGGGACAGCGTAGCGCTCTGATTGTACAGGGTGTCCCCAAAGTTTGGGTTGCGGACGCCGCTAATATTGCGATAGTCATAGTAAGCAGCTGCTACCCTGAACTTGGTGTCGGTATCCTGGGGAGCCCACTCCACCCCGGCCTGAGCCCCGTAAAACCATTTGTCCTTAGCCTTGACAGTTTCGCTCTGATTGATTTGCTGCAGTGGAAATAAGCCGGCATTGAGAAATGGCTTGAGAGTCCTTTCTTCTTTCAACCAAGGGTTGAGATTGACCGCCAGGCCTTCGAAGTTCAAGTCAACGTCCCATAACAGATCGGTGTGCACGACCCCGGCCGTGGGTACCGTATGTGGCCCCGCCTTGAGAACCCCGGTGTAGATATTCCCGACGGTGCCCACGAAGAAGGGATTGGGAAAACGTCCTAGACTGACAGTGACCGAATCCCGAGGGGCGAGCTTGACGAAAACCTGATCCAGCACAAAAGCAAATTTACTGTTGAAGGTTCCAAATGTCTGCAGGGTGGATGTCGGCGATCCTATGGATATCGGGGGAGGGCCCAATAG
>JALYOY010000188.1 GCA_030856655.1 Pseudomonadota bacterium
TCCTTGGATATGGCTTCGCCTGTGTAGTACATTACACCTAGGCCATTTTGCGCCTGGGGGTCTCCCGAGTCGGCATCCTTCCTCAATTTCAGGAATTTTTCTTCCGGCGTCGCCTCATTCGCTGACCCAGGCGGCATGATATCTTTCAGCAGCGCAGATTTTTCCTCCGGTGTTAATGTGTTCTCCAGTACAGACGGAATCTCTTTTTCAGCCGTGTACTCATCCGCAAGTTTAGTCTGCGACTCAGTTTCAGGTGCCTTTCCAGTCGTCTTTTCGCCGCAACCGGCGAGCGTCAGCGAAAGAATGGCAAGCAATGAAACAGCAGGAATATTCATCGAGTATTTCCCTTTATTGAGCCGGTTCAGCAAAATTCCAGTTTAAAGCCGGAATGAATGAAAATGCCCTATAGGCTATAGTACATATCAAACTCCACCGGGTGGGTGGTCATGCGAAAGCGCGTGACTTCCTCCATCTTGAGTTCGATATAGGCGTCGATCAGATCATTCGAAAACACTCCGCCACGGGTAAGGAAACTGCGATTCTTGTCCAGGCTGTCAAGCGCTTCTTCCAGCGAAACGCAGGGGTTTGGAATACTGGCTGCTTCTTCAGGAGGGAGATCATAAAGATTTTTATCCATGGGATCGCCCGGATGGATTTTGTTCTGAATGCCGTCGAGCCCGGCCATCATCAATGCGGTGAATGCAAGGTAAGGATTGGCGGTGGGATCGGGAAAGCGCACTTCGATGCGTCGCCCCTTGGGGCTGTTGGCGTAGGGGATGCGCACCGCGGCGGACCGGTTGCTCACGGAATAAGCAAGGTTGATCGGCGCTTCAAAACCCGGAACCAGGCGCTTGTAGGAGTTGGTGCCCGGATTGGTAATGGCATTTAAGGCCTTGGCGTGTTTGATAATGCCACCTATGTAAAACAAGGCCATTTCCGAAAGTCCCGCATAACCGTTTCCGGAAAACAAATTTTGTCCAGCTTTCCAAATTGATTGGTGCACATGCATGCCGGATCCGTTGTCGCCGACAATGGGTTTTGGCATAAAGGTCGCTGTTTTGCCGTAAGAGTGGGCAACGTTGTGCACCACATACTTGAATACCTGGGTCCAGTCGGCGCGCTTTACTAGACTGCTGTATTTAGTGCCAATTTCGCACTGTCCTGCACTTGCGACTTCATGGTGATGCACTTCGACTTCTACGCCCATTTCTTCGAGTGCAAGGCACATGGCGGAACGGATGTCATGCAAAGAATCAATCGGAGGAACGGGGAAGTAGCCACCTTTCACCGCAGGCCGGTGACCGGTATTACCTCCTTCGTATTTCTTCGCGGAGCTCCAGGCCGCTTCCTCTGATTCAATTTTTACTGAGCAACCAGACATGTCAGCATGCCAGGTTACAGAGTCAAAAATGAAGAATTCGGGTTCGGGGCCGAAGTACGCGGTATCACCTATGCCGGTCGATTTGAGGTACGCTTCGCCCCGTTTTGCCAGCGAGCGTGGGTCGCGGTCATAGCCTTTGCCATCGGAAGGCTCGATTACGTCACAAGTGATGAAGAGCGTGGCCTCGTCCATGAACGGGTCCATATTGGCGGTCTCAGGATCGGGCATCAACAACATATCGGATGCTTGAACGCCTTTCCAGCCCGCGATGGATGATCCATCGAACGCGTGACCATCCTCAAGCTTGTCCGCATCGAAGGCGTGAGCCGGAAGCGTTACATGCTGTTCTTTACCGCGGGTATCAGTAAAGCGTAGATCAACGAATTTTACTTCGTTGTCCTGGATCATTTTCAGAACATCGGTTACCGCCATTTTTCTCTCCAGGCCAGAATTGCAGTTATCGATAACGGTACACTACCAAAGGGCACAGCCACAAAAGATAGAATTATATCAGTATGAATGCCGCCGTTACTTCAAAACGCGTCTTAACATTGTCCGCACAAGGCATTTTTTCTGGATTATTAAAATAACTGTGTAGAAAGCATGAAGGGCTTGCGCCGGGATCGGGCTAAGTTAAGGTTTATCAAACACCAGTCCTAAAATGGAATAACATTGCATTTTTTCAACCATAGATATGGGAAATCCATATGGAAACCATCACCGCAATACTTGAAAGGGCGCAACAACGCGCCAAGGAAATGAATCTGCCGTATGAAGGCGCACTGCTGCCTGCTGAGGCCCTCACTTTGTTACAGGAAGCACCTGCTGCTAAATTGGTGGATGTGCGTTCCAGAGCTGAATGGGATTGGGTGGGAAGAATTCCCGGTGCGGTTGAAATCGAATGGCAGTTCTACCCAGGCATGCGGGCAAATCCGGACTTTCTCAACTATCTGTCAAGCCAAGTGGATAAGGAATCAATGGTGATGTTCATCTGCCGCAGTGGCGGGCGCTCGCATCAGGCGGCTACTACTGCCACCGATTCGGGTTACGCAAGTTGCTACAACATTCTGGAGGGCTTTGAAGGCGACAAGAATGCAACCGGCCATCGGGGCGCCAAAGGGGGCTGGAAGGCCGCAGGGCTACCATGGGTGCAAGGCTGAGAAGTGCGATAGCAAAACAAGTAAATCGTGCTGCCTTTTCACATTAGTTTAGCGATCGATTTCGTTCAATCGGACAGGCAGCTAAGCTGCTGACCATTTAACCAATCCAGAATACGCGGTGGCAAGCACAATGATTCCGAACCCAATACGATACCATGCAAATATAGTGAAATCGTGATGGCTGATAAAACGTAATAATCCCCGCACCGCCAATAATGCGCTAATGAACGAGGCGACGAAACCGACCACGAATACGCCCATATCGTCGAAATGAAGAATGTCGCGATGTTTGTAAACATCATAGAAGGTGGCGGCAAACATGATGGGAATCGCAAGAAAAAAAGAAAACTCGGTGGCGGCCTTACGCGACAAGCCGAAAAAAAGGCCGCCAATTATGGTTGCGCCGGAGCGTGAAGTACCGGGTATCAACGCGAGACACTGCATTAATCCGACCTTAAGCGCGTGTTTCCAATCCATGTCTTCCACCCGTTCCACATCGACTACGTGCTTTCTGCGCTCAGCCCACAGAATCAGAATCCCCCCAACGATAAACGCCGTTGCCACCGGTACCGGATGAAACAGATACTGCTTGATAGCTTTGATGAACAGGAGACCAAGAATCGCGGCGGGTAGAAATGCGATGAAAAGATTTAAAACAAAACGGTTCGCATCCTTACTTGAACCAATATTCATGACCACGCTCGTAATCTTGATGCGGTATTCCCAGCATACCGCCAATATTGCGCCCAATTGAATCACAATTGCGAACACTTTGCCCTTCTCGTCGTTGAAGTCGAGCAAATCGCTTACCAGGATCAGATGGCCGGTCGAGGAAATCGGAAGGAATTCGGTCAAGCCCTCGACAATGCCGAGAATCAAGGCCTTCAGGATCAGAATCCAGTCCATGTGTATTATCCGGGAAAAAGCATATGGTCCCGGATAAGCACGGATGAACCCGGGAAAGTCAAGATGTTACTAGCCAATGGCTTCATCCAGTAGGGAAAGCAGGTAGCGACGCGACCGGCTGATTTATTTTTGGATGCGGATATCCGCATTGAGCCTTGGGAGTACTTCTAAATATTCAGGTTTCGGGTATTCCGCTTCGCGGATTTTGTCTGCTTACCCCATTTCAGCGCAATACTTCATTCCCTCAAAAGCATTCCTACCTGTCGACTTATATGCTTCGCCAGCATTTAAGCAGCGAAATGAATGCCAACGAAGGAACGCCGGGTAATTACACCTTGCTATAAATTTCCGCCCCTTTTTTTACAAACTCGATGGCTTTCTCTTCCATGCCCTTTTCCAGGGCGTGGTTTTCGCTGACCCCCTGGGTAGCAGCGTAGTCGCGCACATCCTGGGTTATTTTCATCGAGCAGAAATGGGGGCCGCACATGGAGCAGAAATGGGCGAGTTTAGCACCTTCCTGCGGCAAGGTTTCGTCGTGGAATTGTTTGGCCTTGTCGGGATCGAGACCGAGGTTGAACTGGTCATTCCAGCGAAACTCGAAACGGGCTTTGGAAAGCGCGTTATCGCGTATTTGCGCCCCCGGGTGTCCCTTTGCCAAATCTGCTGCGTGAGCGGCAATCTTGTAGGTAATGATACCGTCTTTTACATCATCCTTGTCCGGCAAGCCAAGGTGTTCCTTGGGAGTAACGTAGCACAGCATCGCCGTGCCGTACCAGCCGATCATGGCAGCACCAATAGCGGATGTAATGTGATCGTAGCCAGGGGCAATGTCTGTGGTGAGCGGGCCCAACGTATAGAAAGGCGCTTCCGCACAATATTTCAGTTGCAAGTCCATGTTTTCCTTGATGAGATGCATGGGAACATGGCCGGGACCCTCGATCATCACTTGCACGTCATGCCTCCACGCGACCTGGGTTAATTCGCCAAGTGTTTTCAGTTCCGAGAACTGAGCCTCATCATTGGCGTCATGAATCGAACCCGGGCGCAGACCGTCGCCCAAAGAAAAGCTTACGTCATAGGATTTCATAATTTCGCAGATTTCCTCGAACCGGGTATACAGAAAACTTTCCCGGTGATGCGCAAGGCACCACTTTGCCATAATCGAGCCACCGCGCGAAACAATGCCGGTCAAACGCTTTGCCGTCATCGGAACATAGGCGAGCCGCACACCCGCGTGGATGGTGAAGTAGTCCACACCCTGTTCAGCCTGCTCGATTAAAGTGTCACGAAAAATTTCCCAAGTGAGTTCTTCCGCTTTGCCGTTGACTTTCTCCAGCGCCTGATAGATTGGTACGGTGCCGATTGGAACGGGGCTATTACGGATGATCCACTCACGGGTTTCATGGATATTCTTGCCGGTGGAAAGATCCATCACGGTGTCTCCGCCCCAGCGGATGGCCCAGGTCATTTTCTCGACTTCCTCCTGGATGCTCGAACCAAGCGCCGAATTGCCGATATTCGCATTAATTTTCACCAGAAAATTGCGCCCGATGATCATCGGTTCGGATTCGGGATGGTTAATGTTGACAGGGATAATGGCGCGACCTCGAGCCACCTCGTCACGTACGAACTCAGGTGTGATATGCGGAGGCAGGAACGCGCCAAAATCATGTCCCGGATGCTGGCGCGTAAGGAGCTCCCGACGCTGAGAGTTGAGATGTTCGCAACGCTGATTTTCCCGTATGGCTACGTACTCCATTTCGGGCGTGATAATGCCACGACGAGCGTAGTGCATCTGCGTCACGTTCGCTCCGGCCCTGCCGCAACGAGGCGGGCGTTTTAGATTGAAGCGCATTTCCGCGAGCTCCGGATCAGCCAGACGCTGCTTGCCATAAACAGAAGCAGGACCCGAGAGAACTTCTGTGTCCTTGCGCTCGTCTATCCACTTATCGCGCAATGGCGGCAAGCCGGCACGGATATCTATTTTTGCTGCGGGATCCGTATAGGGACCGGAAGTGTCGTAAACATAAATCGGCGGATTCTCCTCTGTACCCATGCTGGCAGGGGTATCGGACTGGCTGATTTCTCGCATCGGTACCTGAATATCGGGACGGGAGCCGTGCATATAAACTTTGCGGGATTCAGGCAAAGGCTGGATAGCTCCTTCATCCACATGGGCGGTTTTACTTGAAAACGGAGAGGGGAATTGCGCGGGATTCAGAACTGTTGCATTCATAGTACGCTCCTTTAGGTCTCTAAGTGCCATAAACGAGCGGGACTGCTAATCCCAGCTTCCCTACGGCGGCATTACCCGTGTCAGGTGTTAAGGGACTATCTCACCGATTTCCGGACGATTCCGGAAACGGACCCCTAGCTGCTGCTGTGAAGCTAATGGAAATGTGGAATAATTGCAAGTCTGTTGATCACAATTTCTATAAGGCTGACATGGACCTCGAACAAATCCGGTTTAATATGGTGGAGCAGCAAATTCGTCCATGGGATGTGCTGGACCAGGAAGTTCTCAAATTGTTGTTCGAGCTGCGGCGTGAGGAATTCGTCCCGGCGCCATACCGTTCCCTTGCGTTTATAGATATGGAAATTCCGCTGGGATACGGCGAAGTGATGCTCGCTCCCAAGCTGGAAGCGCGCATCTTACAGGAACTGCAGGTAAAAAAAACTGACAAGATTTTGGAGGTGGGCAGCGGCAGCGGTTATCTTTCCGCGTTGCTGGCAAAGAAAGGCGGGTTTGTTTACAGCGTAGAAATTGTGCCGGAGTTGAAAGCCATGGCGGAAAAAAATCTTCAAGCTCACAGTATTAGCAATGTGACGGTGGAACAGGGCGATGCTGCCTGCGGTTGGCCTGCGCATGAGCCTTATGACGTAATCGTGCTGACGGGTTCCACTCCGGTTTTACCGGAAGCATTTAAGAAAAGCCTTAAAACGGGCGGGCGCTTGTTCGCGGTGGTGGGCGACGCACCAGTGATGCAAGCTGTGCTCGTTACCTGTGTGGTACCAGAAGAAAAAACGGGAGAAAAAGCGGGCGCATACAATACGGTCGGCCTGTTCGAGACCTGCATTTCTCCGCTCGAAAACGCAAAGCAGCCGGCGAGATTCGTTTTTTGATCGTCCAGACAGCCCCGCCGATCGCGAGCCCGGCTGGCAATCTATCGATTGAGAATTCAATCGGGCGGTAGCTTACTCTTCTTCCGACAAAATAAGGCATCTGGAAGCAAAGTGAAAATTCCGCAATACATCTATGCATTATTATTAATCGCCGGAGCGGCCGTGCATACTCCGCTCCGCGCGGCCGACCTGATGGAAATCTATCGCGAGGCGCTGGAACAGGACGCGCAGTATAGCTCCGCGCGCGCCGCGCACCAGGCGGCCCAGGAAAAAATCCCACAGGGCCGAGCCGGACTGCTCCCAACCGTCACGCTTGCAGGTGTGCGCCGGAGGCAGTATATCGATATAGAAAGCGTCGGCGGAATTGGAGTGCCTGGCATCGTCAGGCCATCAGAAGTTGTCATCGATAACCAAAGTCTGACCATCACAGCAACCCAGCCGATTTATCGCAAAGAAAATTTCGTGATCTATGAGCAATCTAAAATTCAAGTCGCGCAAGCGGATTCACAGTTCATTATAGCGGCCCAGGATCTCATCCTACGCGTGGCGCAGGCGTATTTCGACATTTTGGCTGGCCAGGTAAATGTGGAAGTGGCCGGAGCTCAGAAGAAAGCCATTGGGGAGCAACTTGGACAGGCCAAGCGTAACTTTCAGGTTGGAACATCCACTATCGTCGATACACATGAAGCGCAGGCTCGTTTTGATTTAACACTTTCACAGGAGATCGCCGCCAGGAACGATCTGGAAGTACGAAAACGCGAATTGCAGCAGATTATTGGTCGCTTGCCCGAAAACCTCGTACGTCCGGACGAAACAACTTCAGATCTGCTCACCCTGAAGTATGCAAACATGCAGGATTGGATCAACGTAGCCGAACAGAATAACCTTGCCATGAAAGTTCAGCAGGCTGTATATGAATTTGCAAAACAGGATGTAGAACGAGCCAAGGCAGGGCACTATCCGACCCTTGATCTGGTCGCGCTGTACAGTGAGCAGAAAGGTGTCGGGGGTACGATAACCGGCCGCCCTATCGACCTGACCTCAAAAGAAATAGGGCTTCAGCTCAGTATCCCGATATTCCAGGGTTTCGCAGTGCAATGCGTGTACGGGAAGCGCTGGCTACACAAGAAAAGGTGCTTCAGGATCTGAACAATACCCGGCGCAGCAGTGTCCTTCAAGTGAGCCAGCAGTATCTTAATGTTATCAACGGCATGGCCCAGGTGAAGGCGCTGCAGCAAGCGCTGATATCCAGTCAGAGCCAGTTGGATTCCACGAAACTGGGGCAAGAAGTGGGGGTCAGAACCGAGGTTGATGTATTAAATGCGCAGCAGTTGTTTTATTCAGCGCGGCGAGATGTCGCCCAGGCCCGTTATAATTTTCTCATGTCACGATTGAGACTGGAGGCGGAGGCGGGCGAACTGGATGAGGAGGATTTGCGGCAGATAAATGATGTGCTGTTGCAAGGAGATTCCTCCAATGTTTCATCTTCCAACGTGCAAGACTTGCGTTCTGTTTCTCGCCATGTCAAGCAATGATCTTATTTCTTGAACGAGAGCCGGCATCTTGCTGTGTTTTCTGCCGTTATAAGACTGCTGCAATGTCAGAGAGGCTGTTCAAGACGGCGCAAGTCGCGTTGACGCGTAACCGGTTGAGTGTTAGATTTTCAAGCGTGACAGCTGCTGGCATCCTCGCTAAGCGGTGTCATCGCACCGTCTCATTTTCAAACTGGAAATAAAATAAATTTCCCACTATGTAAGCATGCCGGCAATTGAGGCCATGAACGATCCAGCCCTATCTGATCCATGCTGGAGTCAGCCTCCAATCCTTGCCAGCGGCGAGCGACTCGCGGGTGTGCGAGATACCCGGCCAACAGAGGTTGACAAAGGCGTCCTGGACGCAAAAACCTTCGACGCAATTGAAACCGATCAGCTATTCGACTCATGCAATCACGCGGTTACGCACGTTGGGCAATCGGTGCTTTACCGCTCGCTGGGGCGGCCAGTGACAAACGCTGCATTAGCGCGAAAAAAGCAGGGGGCGCTGCGCGAGCTGGAATCGAGCCCCAATCTGCGGGAAGCGCTGCAGCACTTTATCGAAGCGATGGCGACCGGAGAGCGTTCGCTTTACGAACTACTCTACGGTACTTTTACCGGCGGTCTCGCCATCGACAATTCCAGGCGCGGGAAGGATGAAATGGAATTCAGCGGTTATGCTATCATCAGTTCGCTGATGGGACCCGCTTTGCGGTCGATCTGGTCGAGGCAGTGGATACATTGCCACAGCCGCAGAGTACATATCTGCGGGAGCTGTTTGAGGCTATTCGCGACTTTGGGAACACCCGCATCTACTCCCTGATGCGGGGGCCGATCTATTCGATGGAAGGAAAGCTTAAAACACAGGAGGAAAAGCCTCGCTATTTACCCGTCCCGCGCTTCAGGCCATCAATGCTCAAGCCACTTCCTGTGTTATTCACCTTGGCTGCGATTGGTGTGGCTCTATATTACTTTCAAGGGATGCTGGCCAGTTTTGGAATTTCCTATCTAGGATATGGAATACTCGTTCTAGCAGTGCCGGTCCTGCCCATCTTTTTGATTGCAGTTGCTGCCTCCGACCGCGATTCGGTCATCTATCCATTGCGTAAGTTGTTCAAGCAAAGCCCTACATTGGCGCGTGTGTTGGACACATTGGGTATGATCGACGAAATCCTATCCTTTCATCGTTATTCCCTGGTTTTTGGTGGCAAGATGGTGCTGCCGGAGATACTGGAAAGCGGACGCCATTGCCTCAGCGCGACGGAAGCGAGAAATCCGCTACTTGCCAAGGCTAATCCTGATTACGTGCCGAACGATATTTTACTTGACGACCCCGGACGGCTGCTGATCATCACGGGACCGAATAGCGGCGGCAAGACGGCCTATTGCAAGACCGTGGCCCAGATTCAGCTGCTGGGTCAGATCGGCTGTTATATTCCCGCGGCTAATGCGCGTTTGGTGCCGGCAGAATGTATTTTCTACCAGGTACCGGATCCCGGTAGGCTGGACGAGGGAATGGGCCGTTTCGGTCATGAATTGAAACGCACGCGCGAGATTTTTTTCAACTCCACGACTCGCAGTCTCGTCGTGCTGGATGAACTTTCGGAGGGAACGACGTTCGAGGAAAAGATGGAACTCTCGGAGTATGTCCTGGCGGGTTTTCATAAACTTGGAGCGAGCACGTTGCTTGTCACCCACAATCACGAACTGTGCGAGCGCTTGCAGGAGAAGGGAATTGGGCGCTATCTGCAGGGAGAGTTTTCGTCGCTCGGCCCGACGTACCGTATGGTTCCGGGGGTATCCCGGGTAAGTCATGCAGAACGTGTGGCTGCCGCGCTGGGTTTCAGCAAAGAAGATGTAGAGAAGCATCTCGCAACACGCCAAGTGTGATTAACGAGGCGAAGAACCTGCTTGTTCCGGCATTCGTCCTATAGGAATATCCGAACGCTTCGGTTTTTCATTACTTACCGATTAGTGTGTGATTCCCGCTCTCGGTCCCTCAATTCTAAAGTCAACAAAAAACTGTGAAGCATCACGGCAGTTTCAATTACGGCTTGCAAGCGCTATCTGCGTGAATCCCGAAAACTGGATAAGGATCAACATGACGAAATCATTGGTTACGGGCGCAAACGGATTCGTCGGTTCGGCGGTGGCACGCTGTTTACTGGATGCCGGTCACGAAGTGCGGTGCCTGGTCAGACCAGGAAGCGACCGGAGGAATCTCGATAAACTGGCTGTTGAAATTGCAGAAGGTGATTTGCGCTCCGTCCCATCATTGAAACGCGCGGTGGCTGGTTGCGATAATTTATTTCATGTTGCCGCCGACTATCGTCTCTGGGTACCTAATCCGGAAACCATGTATGACATTAACGTTAGGGGGACTCAGGCATTGATACTTGCCGCGGCCGAAGCTGGCATGAAACGCATGATATATACCAGCAGCGTGGCAACCTTGGGCGCGAGCACGGACGGCATACCCGCCAATGAAGACACTCCTTCCAGTTTCGTATCAATGACCGGGCACTATAAGCGGTCAAAATTCATGGCGGAACAAATTGTTCGGCAAATCACCGATGAGCACAAGCTGCCGCTGGTAATCGTAAACCCCTCTACCCCGATAGGTCCGCGTGATATCAAGCCGACACCGACAGGACGCATAGTGCTCGACACCTTATGTGGCCGCATGCCGGCCTATGTGAATACCGGCTTGAACGTTGCGCACGCCGATGATATTGCGTATGGTCACCTGCTGGCTTACACGCATGGAAAACCAGGAGAACGTTATATCCTTGGCGGCGAGGACATGACCTTATTGCAAATACTTCAGACAATAGATGAAATTAGCGGCAAGCAGATAAAGCGGTTTAATCTTCCCGTCAAATTGATTTTACCCGCCGCCTGGTTGATGGAAAAAATCGCCACGATCACGCATGGGGAACCACGCGTAACGGCGGACAGCGTGCGAATGGCGAGAAAGAAGATGTTTTATTCCAGTGACAAGGCTATACGTGAGTTGGGGTATCGATATCGACCCGCAGCAAAAGCACTTGAAGATGCGATGGCCTGGTTTCAAGATAATGGTTATTGTACCAAGCCTTGAATGCGTGAATGTATTTGCTACAGGAACCAGGGCTCTGAACAGAACATCAGAAAAAAGAATTGCGCTTCCTGTAAAGCTGCCAGCGCTTACCGCGCAAATTTCCGCAGCACCGCCATGAGCTCATCAATTGCCGCGTCCCCTTCTCCTGACTTGATGGCGCCCTGCATACAGCCGTGGGTATGGTTTTCCAGTAACAGCATGGCAACAGCGTCAAGTGCGGAGTGCAGCGCAGAGACCTGATTGAGGACATCAATGCAATAACGATCCTCAACGATCATTTTACTTACACCGCGCACTTGACCTTCAATACGGTTAAGGCGCTTTATCAGCGCCTCTTTGTCCGGTTGCACCACCGTCTGGGGCGCATGGCAAGGGGCCTTGCTAATCGACGACTTCAAACCCAGCCCCCTGTATCGCGTCCTTGAGCTGATCAGTACTAATGACGGTAGGGTCGTACTGGATGGTGGCCTCAGACTGTTCCAGAGAAACATCCGCGCTACCTACTCCAGGTATCTTCTCCAGCACGTTCTTCACGCTATTAACGCAACCCATGCAGGTCATTCCCTTGATTTTTACAATTTCTGTCTGCATTGCTATGCTCCTTTTAATAACAATGATATTTGTGGCCTAAATACCTGCCCGCCACCGTTTCAACAACAATGAGTTGCTTACCACGGATACCGAAC
>JALYOY010000209.1 GCA_030856655.1 Pseudomonadota bacterium
CATGGATCAGTACCGGCAGACCGTCGAGACTAAGGCGCACATCGGTTTCAATGCCGTTCACCCCTGTCGCCACTGCTGCCTCGAAGGCCGCCATGGTATTTTCTGGAACCGCGACATGATAACCACGGTGAGCTATTACCAGCATGATTTATTCCAATTCCATTTTCATCGAAATGTTGCGTTTTGATATCCCGTCTCTACTATACAAATTATAGAGATGCGCTTAAGTTCGTGCCCATAAATCCACCCAGCGCGTTCATCCAGTCTTCCCGCGTAAAAATAAAACCACTGTTGTGGCCGCCCTGCAATTCCAGGAATCGCTTCGGCTCGGGTGCTGCCTGGTATAACGCCCGGCCATGTGCGAACGGCACAATTTCATCTTGCGGACTATGAGCGATAAACACGGGGCAAGTAACAGACTGCAAATACTCAATCGTGTTGTAGTCGAAACGGGACAGCAGCCGCACCGGCAGAAAGGGATAAATTTTCGTCGCCATGTCGGGTATCGAAGTGAATACCGAGGCCAGCACCAACATCCCCACCTTTTCTTTCATCGCAAGCCATGCCGCCACCGCGCCGCCGAGGGACTCACCAAATAGCACAATGCGAGCGGGCGGAATGCTTTTTGCTTCGGTGAGATAACGCCACGCTGACTGAGCGTCGAGATAAGTTCCGGACTCCGAGGGCGAACCGCTGCTCTGGCCGTATCCGCGATAATCAAAAATGAATGTGTTGTAACCGAGGCGATGAAACATCGTCAGATATTCCATGCGATGGGAAATGTTACCGGCGTTACCGTGAAAGAACAGCACCGTGCCGTTCGCAGCGGGAGCCGGCACAAACCAGCCATGTAGGGTTTCGCCGTCGGTGGTAGAAATTTTCACAGGCTCATAGGCGAGTCCCACGTAATCGGGCGTGACGGTGTTTCGCCCGGTTTCTGGATAATAGATAAGGCCTGCCTGAGAAAAAAATATCACCAGTGCCAGTGCACAGTAGGCAATTACAACCATAATGACTAAATTAAACAGCATGCGCATAATGTAAATTGATTAACCCCTCGGCCTCGCAGTTATAATAACCACTTTTCGGCCACCAAGAACAGGAACGCAAATGAATCTCGATCGAGTAAATTCTGGCCGCGACCTGCCCAACGATTTCAACGTCATCATAGAAATACCCATGAACGCCGACCCCATCAAGTATGAAGTGGACAAGGAAACCGGCGCAATGTTTGTGGATCGTTTCATGTCCACGTCGATGCATTACCCATGTAACTACGGTTATGTTCCCCACACGCTGTCGAAAGACGGAGATCCCGTGGATGTGCTGGTGATTTCACCAGTTCCACTCATTTCCGGCGTCGTAGTGCGTTGCAGGCCACTGGGCATGTTAAAAATGACCGATGAAGCCGGTGAGGATGGCAAAGTATTGGCCGTGCCAATTGACAAGCTATGCGGCCTCTACCGCAAAAAAAAATCGTACGACGATTTGCCTGAACTGATGCGCTCGCAAATTGCGCATTTCTTCGCTCACTATAAGGACTTGGAAGCAGGCAAATGGGTCAAAATAAATGGCTGGGTTGGCGTCAAAGAAGCCAAGGCGGAAATCATGGGCGGGGTCAAGCGCTATAACTCGGCCAAGAAGAAACCGATGTTTTAAGAGACCGGCGATGAGGAGACCGGTTTGGACGCGGCAATGTACGCATATTTTTCGCTTTTCGCAACTTGGGGAATCAAGGGGTCGACCCGGAATTAGCTGAGGCAGCTAATGAATCTACATATATAACGAGATAGAAGTATCGTCTCGGAAATGTATTTACAGCGGAAACGAAAGAAATGAGCTGGCTTGAACCCACAGAATTGCGGGGGACATTTGTAACGCTTGTCCCTCTCGAGATTAATCACATCGAGCCTTTGAAGGCTGCGGTAGCGGACGGAGAGTTCTGGAAACTTTGGTTTGCAAAGGTACCCTCACCTGAGCAAATGGAAAGCTATGTGATTAATGCTGTTGAAGACGCAAAAAAAGGAAATATCGCATTTGCCGTCGGGCTCAATAAAACAAACAAGATTGTTGGCACCACACGTTTCTATAATGTTGACGAGATAAACAAAAGGCCGATGCTGGGCTACACCTGGTATGCAAAATCAGTGTGTAAAACAGGTATAAACAGCGAAAGCAAGCTATTGTTGCTTCAATATGTCTTTGAGCAAAAAGAAGCTATTGCAGTAGAATTCAGAACACATTATTTTAATCAGATATCCAGAACTTCAATCGAAAGACTAGGTGCAAAACAGGATGGGATTTTACGCAGCCACCAGAAAATGCCTGATGGTTCAATCCGGGATACCGTTGTTTATTCAATACTTCAGCACGAGTGGTCATCGGTAAAAAACAACTTGTTGAGCAAGCTCTCAACCAGCTGTCACTCCATGCCGGAATAAATTACGCTCCGGTTCGTGATTCTGATGCGTGATTATCTGGATTCCAGGAACTTCAGAGCGAGAGAATCATCAAATTTACTGGTGTGCAGAATCGGCAGCTTGCCACCCGATGCACAGTGTTTTGGAAGACTTTTAGAAAACAGCATGAAGCTGATGATTGCCGGAATGGTTTATGAATCGACGAAAAATGCTTACCATGCTCGGAGCAACTGGCATAAATATGCTAGCAGGATATTCCTTCGCCGACTTCGGCAACAGGGAGGGGATTCGAAAGATGCTTTCATGCGTCGTCACTCCGCAGCAGACTGAAGGTCCCTATTTTGTGGATGAGCGGTTGCGGCGTTCTGACATCCGGCCGGATCCCTCTGATGGCTCGATAAAAGAAGGACTGCCCCTTGCACTTGAATTTCGCGTTTCCACCGTCAGCAAAACCAATTGCAAACCGCTATCCGGCGCTTATGTGGATATTTGGCACTGCGATGCCCAGGGAGTCTACTCAGACGTGATGGATAGCAGTTTTAATACGATCGAAAAAAAATTTCTGCGCGGCTATCAGATGACGGATTCGAACGGCGGTGTGCGGTTTATCACAATTTATCCTGGTTGGTATCCAGGCAGAACAGTTCATATTCATTTCAAAATCCGCACCGATCCCAGGTATATGCGTGGGGTTGAGTTTACGTCGCAGATTTACTTCAACGATTCGATTACGGACCAGGTTTATACGCAGCCGCCATACGCCAGCAGAGGCCCGCGGGCACCAAGAAATGAAGGGGATAGCATTTTCCAGAGAGGAGGGAATCGGTTAGTGCTTGCGCTCGTCAAGACGGAACAGGGCTATGCTGGTACGTTCGATGTCGGGCTTGAAATAAGCTGAACGAATAACGACTACATTTGAATAGAACTGCCCGAAAATGATGTTTGGGAATCGCAGTCCTCGCCATGCGCCTGATGCTCAAACGAGCTTAAACTCGGATCTGGGGCGACCCATGCCCCGTTGGCCCAGCGACGCCTCGATCGCATCATCCGCCGTTTCCAGCAAGACGAATTGCAATGTGGCTCGCGCTGTTTCGGGTACCTCGCGCAGATCCTTCTGATTTCGTGCCGGCAGCAACACCCTTTGTAGACCGGCGCGTTGTGCGGCAAGCACTTTTTCCTTGATTCCGCCCACCGGTAGTACCAGCCCCCGCAGACTGATTTCGCCGGTCATCGCTACGTCATGATGCACCGGCCGATCGGTAAACAGCGAAGCGAGCGCGACGAACATGGCGACCCCGGCACTTGGGCCATCCTTCGGAATGGCGCCCGCCGGCACGTGCACATGCACATCGATACCGTCGAATATCGATGCCGGAAGATTAAGATCGCCCGCACGTGCCTTCACCAGCGTGAGCGCCGCTTGAGCACTTTCCTTCATTACATCGCCTAGTTGCCCGGTTAGAATCAGCCGTCCGCTCCCGCTTACACGCGTCGCTTCGATGAAAAGAATGTCACCCCCAACCGGCGTCCACGCCAGACCGGTGGCCACGCCCGGCAGGCTGGTGCGTAACCCGATTTCGTGCTCGAATTTGGCAGCACCGAGTATGGCATCCAGATCCGCAGCGTCGACGTGTACGCGGAGGTACTCGTCATCAGCAATGCGCATGGCCGCGTGGCGCATCACACGCCCGATCTCGCGTTCCAACTGACGAACTCCAGCCTCGCGAGTGTAATTCGCAATAATGCCATTCAGTGCCTCAACCGTTATCTCACACTGTTCTTCTTTCAGACCGTTAGCCTCACGTTGGCGGCATACCAGATAGCGCAGCGCAATCTGAAGCTTTTCCTCCTGCGTATAGCCCGGCAGGTCGATGATCTCCATGCGGTCGCGCACTGGAGGTGGCACATTATCGATCACGTTAGCGGTGGCAATGAAAATGACACGGCTCAAGTCGAAAGGCACACCTAGATAATTGTCTCGAAAGGTGGAATTTTGTTCCGGATCCAGCACTTCAAGCAGGGCGGCTGATGGGTCGCCCTGGAGGCTGGCGGACATTTTGTCGACTTCGTCGAGCATCATTACACAGTTGCGCGCGCCGGCCTTGCGCAAGCTCTGCACGATGTTCCCCGGCATCGCCCCGATATAGGTGCGGCGGTGGCCGCGCATTTCGGCTTCGTCGTGCACGCCTCCCAACGAAACGCGGACGAATGTCCGCTGCAGTGCGCGCGCGATACTCTGACCGAGTGAGGTCTTGCCTACTCCCGGGGGTCCAACGAAACATAGAATCGGTGCCCGCCCCTGAGGTTTCAGCTTCTGCACTGCCAGAAACTCGACAATGCGCTGCTTGACGCGCTCGAGCCCGAAGTGATCGGCTTCGAGAATCTGGCGTGCAGCATTCAAGTCGATTGGCGCGTCGGCCGCCAATCGCCAAGGCAATTCGGTCATCCACTCCAGATAGGTATGGAGCATCGCGTATTCACTCGATGCCCCAGGCATGCGCTGCAGCCGCTGCAATTCCTTGCGCGCCTGCGCCTCGATTTCGTCCGGCATGCCGGCATTGCCGATCGCTTCGCCTAACTGCGCAACCTCCTGATCGTTGCCATCACTCTCGCCAAGTTCCTTCTGAATCGTCTTTAATTGCTCTCGCAAAAGAAATTTGCGCTCCCGGTCCTCCAGTTGCTCCTTCGTACGTTCACCGATCTCCTGCGACAGTCTGAGCACCTCAATGCGGCGGGACAGAATTTGAAGCACCTTTCGCAGCCGTTCCTCGGTACTCACAGTTTCAAGGAGCATCTGCTTCTCGCTCACTTCCGTGTCGAGCAGGCTGGCGGTAATATCCGCCAGGTGCGACGGGGCACGCGTGGCTTGCAACGCGTGCGCAAGCTCTGCCGGGACGCCCGGCAGCAACGACAGGATCTCCACCGCGCGTTCGCGCAGTTTCATGGCAAGTGCCTCAGCCTGCGTAGAGATATGTTCCGACTCATCAATACGTATTACACGTGCGGCCAGGAATGGATAACCCTCAACCAGTTCCTCGATGCGAAAGCGTTCTATTCCCTGGCACACGGCGTGGCGTAGTCCTTCGGCCGAGGTGAGATGACGCAACACGTTGGCCACCGTACCGATGTGGCATAGTGCATCAAACCCCGGGTCATCGACGGCGGCATCCTTCTGCAGCACGATACCCACCTGCGTGCTGGATTGAAGTGCATGTTCGACAGCGGCAATCGACTTTGTGCGGCCGACGGTGATAGGCATCAAAACATGCGGAAACAATACGACATTGCGCATGGGCACCAGCGCAATCACGCCCTGAGGCAATTCGAATTTGGTTACGGCAGGCTGTTCCATGACGCCTCTCTGGAAGAAATAGTTCCTGGATCAGTTGTGCAGATCAGTCAACCTGCCCTACGCTCTCGTGGCGCGCCGTTTTTTCAATAACGGTGACATGTAACCGCTGAAGGAAATAACGCCGCTCTCTCTTTACATCAGTCTAGCATGGGTCGTTCGAACGTCAACCTGATAACGATTTCCAGCGTTCGTGCTAATCAAGCTCACGGTTTTCGGGATCGGCAGAGGAAAAGCGAAAAGCTATCGACAAATGCCAGACTTCAGCGTTCCACGTATTGCTATTCGCGAATGTATATTCCGGTCATGCGGCCTGCTTCTGGGAATATTTTTTGGCATCCTGGCATTCCCTCTTTATAAATTCCTGACTACCCGCAGCCAATTGCTTGCGGCTCTTTCAGGCC
>JALYOY010000211.1 GCA_030856655.1 Pseudomonadota bacterium
ATATTTCCCGTTTTGAGACACAGGGCTATCGCGAACACAGTGCCGCCACCCGCTACCAGGCGAACGCAAAGCTGACCTACCGATTCGATCACGATGCGACGCTTACGCTGGTGACTAACCATCTGCACCAGGGCAATACGCAGGACCCGCTCGGGCTGACGCGTGCGCAGGCAAGCGTCGATCCGCGCCAGGCGGACGTGAGCGCCACCAGCTTCAACACTCGCAAGAGCATCGATAATTCGCAGGGCGGACTGGTCTACGAACATAGATTTTCCGCCGTGAATACGATCAAGCTGATCGGCTATATGGGAACGCGGCAGGTTTTGCAATTTCTTGCAGTGCCCCGTGGGGCGCAGAGTCCCACTACCAGTCCGGGTGGCGTCGTCGATCTGGATCGCGAGTTCGGCGGACTGGGTCTGCGCTGGACGCATCGCACCAGCGGGCCACGGCCGCTGTTAGTGACTTCCGGGATTGACTACGACAGCTCGACGGAACGGCGCAAGGGGTTCGAGAATTTTGCCGGCGCCGCGTTGGGCGTGCGCGGCGACCTGCGGCGCAATGAAAATAATACGGTCACCAGCTTCAGCCAATATGTCCAGACAGAATGGCAATTTGCGCCGGCCTGGTCGCTCTCCGCCGGCGTGCGCAACACCGAGGTGAGATTCAAGTCCGAGGATTTTTTTATCCGCGCCGGCAATGGCAATGACAGCGGCACTATCACATTCCGGAATGTGAATCCGGTGCTGGGACTGCTGTACAAGGCGACGCCTGCCCTCAATCTGTACATCAGCACTGGCAGCGGTTTTGAAACGCCCACATTCGCCGAGTTAGCCTACAAGCCCGACGGCGCCTCCGGCCTTAATTTCGCGCTTCAATCGAGCAAGAGTCTCAATGTCGAGGCAGGGCTCAAGTGGCTGCCTACCAATACCACACGGGTAAATCTGGCGCTTTTCGAATCCCGCGTTACCGGCGAGATTGTGCCTGCCACTAATTTCGGGGGCAGAACCACTTTCCAGAATGCGTCCGACACAAAACGGCGCGGCGTCGAAATCTCGGTGGACTCGCATTTCCGCTCCGACCTCTCCGCTTATTTGTCTTATACCTATCTTGACGCTACATTCCAGGATGCTTTTACCTCCCGCCGGGCTACGGCGTCTGAGGCCGTGACCGTGGCTGCAGGCAATTTTCTGCCTGGCGTGCCACGCAATACCGCCTATGGAGAATTAGTTTGGCGGCGCGGACTGCCAGGGCTTTCGGCGGCGGTGGAAGCAATCTATCGCGACAAGATTTTCGCCAATGATACCAATACCGAATCCGCACGCCACTACGCCGTGGCGAACATTCGGCTTTCCTACTCGCATCAGTTCGGTGGCTGGAAGTTCACCGAATTCGTGAGGGTGGACAATGTCACCGATACGAAATACATCGGATCTGTGATCGTGAACGAAGGCAACGGACGTTTCTACGAACCCGCACCGGGCCGCAACTACATGGTCGGGGTGAGTGCGAGTTATACTTTCTAGCCTAAAGTCTCTGAAATATAACTTACCATGATGCGGCCTCAAGCCCCGCGCCGCACTGCCAGCACAATTGAAAATTGCGCGGATTCTCCTCGCCGCATCCGCGGCAGAATACAACACGGGTTTCGATCGGAGTTTTTTCGAAAGCGCGTACGATTGCTTGCCCTCGTGCAAAATCGCTATCGCGAACGACCCAAACCTCGGGATAAGCATGGGTAAATGGAATATCTCCCAGCCCGCCCTGCGCGTGTTCATTGAATAACCTGGCGGCTATGCCCCCGTGTCCAAGAAGATCAAGCATGATCTGGGCTTCCATGAGGCTGGCTGCTGAACATATCTTCTTCATATTTCTCAGGAGATTACTGGTGTTATCTAATGTTAAATGTTACTTGGAGGTAGACATGTAGCTCTGTCTGGTGGTTATGTAGGGCAGGTAAAGAGTAGCGTAACCCACCAAACGACACAATGCCAAGCGAATGATGGGTTACGCTTCGCTCCACCCATCCTGCTAAAAACGTCCAAAGGCAACCGCAGTGTGTAATAGTTGACTAATTATGGCAACGCGCACGACGACGGTTGTAGTTAGTCTACGATGCCGAGGAGTGGAAGGCGGTGAGCGCCCGATTTTGCTGCTCATTTGCTAACTGAGCGAAGGAATGGGGCTTTGCGGAGGCCTGCTTTGTCTGGCTTCTGGCAAAGGGGAGGTGCCCACAAAGCGTTGCACGAGAGGCCTGCGAAACGGGGATCGGTTAGTGCCGGGCGCGCCGCTACCGTGCTTCTGGCGCCTGCATCCTGCTCCGGGGCCGCACCTTCCTCCGGAAGGAGCTGCTCTGCCCCGCGCGGTCGCATCATTTGCATTGTTGCCTCCCTCGCCTATGGGGATCCCCATCCCGCAAAACCACCTCGCGCCCGCACGGGGACCTGTTCAGAGGTTCCTTAGGTGCTTAAATCAGATTGTTGCCTTGCTTTCTTCGACGCGCCGTCCAGGCTATCAGTACCAATCCGCCCAGAATCAGCGCATAGGTTGCGGGCTCAGGAACGGCATTTGTCGCACCGACAGTGGCGCCGTAATAGTATTCATAATTAGGCGTTGTAAAGGAAATATCGGTGTAGGTTCCATGAAACTGGAGTAGTCCGTTACCCTCCCAACCCGTGACGGAGCTGCCGCTTTGGGTGAGCAGACCGCCGCCCCAATTGCCGGCCCCCTGGCTAAGTATGGTGAACGCCGCGTCGTTCAGAAAATTGAATGTTACCGGCATTCCTGCCTGACCCAAGCTAAAGAGATCGATGATTGGATCGACCACGGCCTGGGAAAAATGAAAGGAGTTTATTTCGCTTGTGCCACCCGTCATCAGGAGCGTTCCATTTGTTCCCGGGGTATTTGTGACTTGGGCGCTGGTAAACGAAGCGGGAACATTATAAATATGCGAACCATAATCCACCCCGAACACATTTCCGGTGTAAGTTACATTGATAGTGTCAGACCCCTGAGTAAAGTTGCCGCTGATACTGCCGGGAACCGACGATGTCCAATTGGTCCAGCTAGCGGTATCTATCGGTACTGCTTGAACAGGCGTGGTCAACATAACACCGATAATCAAAGCAAGATTTCTTTTCACTTTACATTCTCCCGGTAATTTCATTAGGTAAAACAAATATTGTTTATGCGCTCATTTCCTCTCCGCAATGCCGGAGAACCAGTAAATGATGTAGCGCACTATGACTTGTCTGTCTTTTTGCCACAATTGGACAGAAGTACACTCAAGCCGAAATTTTCTGTTGGACCAAGGTACAGGGTAGGATGAGGAGAGACGGCTGAGAAATCAGCACAGCATGACCAAGCAGGGAATCGCGAGGCGCGTTTTATATGATTTTGTCATTAGCGCAAGCGCACTCGGACATTGGCATTTTCAGGCGCCGCCGGGGCACCAAAACGCCACAGCCGGGTAATTCAAGGTGGCAAAATGACAATCAACGACGGGGCAAAACAGGTAACGAAAGCGACAGCGTTTCGTTGGAAAGATATGCGTGATCAGGGCATCAGCCTACCGGACTTGAAGAATCGAAACAAAAAAAGACCAGGCGAGGACCGGTTTTCAGGATTTTGAAGACCGATAGTTACCGGCGGCTCCCAGGAGCCGAAAGCGGCAAAAACATGGACCGACCAGATACTTTTACAGCCTTACAGCCGATTTCCTTAAGTCTGGCAGACTACAGGGTCGTTACCGGCCCGTGATCATCACAATGATCGCTGTGGGGGTGATGAAGATGCCCATCGACCAGATAGTCGATATGCTTCCCATGGGGCACTGATTCATGACCGCAGCCGGGCCCATGTCTATGCCCCTGCGAATGACCTGCGCATTGGTGTTCGGGCGTGCAATCCTCCGGATTGGCAGCCGTTATGTCAATTACGTGCTCATCGACATGATCATCGTGTGGATGGTGCAGATGTCCATTGTGCAGATAATCGACATGCCCGTCATGCATAATGCCTATGTGTCCGCACTGTGCGTTGTGTGGATGAGTATGATTTTCGTGCTGCGACGCGTTACAATTGGTCATCTTCACTCTCCTCTGAAAGATATGAACTAATGGTGGTGAAGATCTTCAGTTGACCTGGTTATCGCCAGGGGAAAAACAGCAACTGATTTCAGCGATGTGCCACTAAGCTTTTGCCTTCGCCGCTGCAATAGCGGAACACCGAACTTCCGGATCGCATGCAATATTTCAAGCATATTAAAATACCATATGCCCTTGCGTGCATTGTAACAACTTTTGACCAATTTTATTACGTCCGGTTCCTGCGTACGTTGGTCAAAGTGGCGACTGTTAAAATGAAAAGTGGGCGATTCAGATCCTGAGTCCTCTCGGTATCTCCGCGAGGAGGGAGCACGCGAGTGCAAGCGAGGTCTGCCGCATCAGTTTTGAGAGCAAGGAAATCTCAGGATGGGAAATGAACTCATACGATAAACATGCGTGCTTTGAGGGTAACCTGGTAGTAGTGGGTTTCGGCAGTATCGGACAGGCCATCCTTCCTCTGCTGCTTCGGCACCTCGAGATACGTCCGGATCAGATCAGCATAATTTCTGCCGACGAGGATGGGAAGGATATTGCACGCGAACTTGGCGTTGCATGCACGCTCTACCTCCTGACCGAGGAAAATTACCTTTCTGTACTCGAACCATGCCTGAGTAAGGGAGATTTTTTGCTTAACCTGTCAGTAGATGTTTCTAGCCTGGCGCTAGTAGAGTTGTGCTGGCGGCTTGGCGCGCTATATCTGGATACCTGCATCGAGCCTTGGCCCGGAGGATACACCGATACCGCGGTATCAGTGTCAATGCGTTCCAATTACGCCTGGCGTGAAAAAGCGCTCTCATTCGGGCGCGAAAAGCGCGAAGGGCCAACCGCTGTCCTGGCTCACGGCGCGAATCCCGGCCTTGCTTCAACCTTTGTCAAGCAGGCGCTGCTTGACATCGCTGCCGGTACCGGCATGAAAGTAAAAATACCGGCGAACCACGGGGAGTGGGCGAATTTAGCTCGTTGTCTCGAGATAAAGGTAATTCATATCGCCGAGCGTGATACCCAAATCACATTTCAGCGCAAACGGCGCGATGAATTTGTCAATACTTGGTCGATTGCCGGATTCGTCGGCGAAAGCCTCCAACCTTCAGAGCTAGGGTGGGGAAGTCATGAACGCCAGTTGCCTCAGGATGGGGCCCGCCACGAGTTTGGTTGTGATGCGGCCATTTATCTTAATCAGCCGGGCGCAGCTACTCGCGTACGCAGCTGGACGCCCCTCGGTGGTTCTTACCATGGTTTTCTTATTACACACAGCGAATCCATTTCCATCGCCGATCATCTTACACTCAGGGAAAATGGAAGAGTGATCTACCGTCCGACGGTACATTATGCATACCACCCCTGCGATGACGCTGTGCTTTCCCTTCACGAATTGGCAGGCAGGAATTGGCATCCACAGTCCAACGGGCGGGTAATACGCAACGATGTAGTGGACGGCGCTGATGAGTTGGGCGTGCTGCTTATGGGCCACGCCAGGAAGGCGTACTGGTACGGATCACGCTTGTCGATTCAGGAGGCGCGGCAACTTGCGCCACATAATAATGCGACCAGCTTGCAGGTAGCGGCCGGGGTGCTCGCCGGCGTAGTGTGGGCGCTTCGCAATCCTTGTGCGGGGGTGGTGGAGCCCGACGACATCGATTACGAAGTTGTTCTCGAAATCGCCCGCCCTTACCTGGGCGAGGTCGCGGGTGTGTATAGCGATTGGACTCCTTTGCACGATAGAGGGCGGCTGTTCAACGAGGAGTTGGATAGGGACGATCCGTGGCAATTCAAAAACATCCGGGTAACGTAAGCCTTCTGTTGAGTTGATTGAATTCAATGTCACGACGCCGCTTTACATGGCGATAACAGCTTTCTCATTGTGGGATTTGCGGCGCGCTGCAGCGAACGTTTCGGCCGGCTTTGCCGTTAATGTCCCGTTCCCCGCACATTGTATGCGACAGTGTAACGGGATGCTACCGCGCTCCTAGCCTAGGTCGAACTCGTCCTTGCAGGACTTCGATCCAATAGTAAATGATGTAAATGATTTTTTTCCTCGCCGGTCCTGCTCCATGTCGTTCCACCGTTCTTGGGCCTTTGACTGAGAATGTTTAAACATTTTTTTCGTAAACACTTCCGCCCCTTTATCAAGCAGAGCGGAGAAAGCCTCTAATCTGTCGTCACAGTTCTGTTTCTTCACTGCTTTCTCCTTCAAGAAACCTGCGATAGAAGAATCCAACAAAGGAACCCGCCTCATTACGCCTTGAACCTGCCGGGCAATTTTCAAAATTTAATCCCTCCTATAGGAAAATACTGTGCGATACCGAACTTATTGGGCGGCCGGAATTAGCGAGCTTTGAAGGAAGCCAACGCTCCTTCTGTGGGTTCTAACTACCGGTTGGCAAGCGTTTCGATGGTAGGACAAACAGTGTCTGCCATAGCATCCCCTGATGGTGCCTTAGCGAGGCTGGGAGGATATTGCCAATTGGGCTAAGTTATTTTTTGTTCACATTGCTGTGGATAAGTTTGTTGATAACCTATGAACACGGTGAGTAAGTCGCCTTCCTGTAACAACTTTTTCTTATTTTATTATTTTTTGCACTTCATAAATACTATTATTATCAATCTGTTAGATGGAACACCAGGATCCATGCGGGTTTTGTCGACGCAATGTGCCGATTTTATGATGGATGTGGATTACTCTGGAATGTCAAGATAAACTTTCCCCTTTTCTTAGTAAATAGCGAGATGTTTGTATGTGCATAAAAAAGAACTTCAGCATCAGAATATTAGGAACTGGAGTTAAAGTTATTTCTGAGAGAGCAATGTTGCAAGGGAATCTCGGCGAATCCAGGAGTTGTCCAGAGGAAATTTTGTGTTGGATGCGGTAAGAAATTTCTGGACACTTCCCAAGTTTGCGGGGCGACGCGCTGGCAGGGGAGCATTTAGAGGTTCTATAGCACCACGTCCAACCGCCGCGGTGATACAGCGCGAAAAGCAACTAAACTATGGGTATTAATCTGCGTACCAACGCAAGTAAATGCTGATACACGTCGGCTATGATTTAAGGAATTATAGATCAGCCTGTTGTTAGCTAGCAGTACTAGCTATTTTTTCTCCACAATTGCTGTGGATAAGTTTGTTGATAATTCCCGAAGATGAGGGGTAAGTCGGCCTTTCGTAACACTATTTTCCGTGTTGACCATTTTTTGAACTCGGGAAATATGCATTAATTATCAATAGGTTAAATGGAAAGCTAGCGTTCATGCGGCTTTCCGTAGAGCTATTGTGTCACTTCCGTTACGTATGTGGATTACTACTAAATGTCAATAGCCATTTCGCTTTTCTTGAATAAATTTTCGCAGTCTGTGAAGAAACACGCATTAATCGAGCATCAGCATTGGAGCAACATGGATTGGACTATGGATCAGGATGCGTCCGGCATTAATTGCCGATGCGACTATCTCATTACATATTTAGAGAGCGAACCAGATGGTGAACGATAATTGGCATCATAGGCGTACGGCCAGGTACAGGATGAGAGGAACATGACTGACATTCGTGGCACAGGAAATTCCATACCGGATCAAGCTGCTCTTGAGAGGAGCCTGCGAGAAACATTCGGGCTTTTACACCTGAGGCCGGGGCAAAATGACGTTATTCAAAGTGTGCTGCGTGGGCGGGACACCCTTGCAGTCATGCCCACCGGAAGCGGCAAATCCCTGTGCTATCAGATACCTTCATTAAACATGCCAGGTACGACAGTGGTCGTGTCGCCGTTAATCTCGCTGATGAAAGATCAGGCCGTAAAGCTTGAAGAGGTCGGGGTTGACGCCGCGCAGATGAACAGCACGCTTAATCGAAAGGAAGAGTCCGATACGTTGCAAAATATCCGCCAAGCACACAGCGAGGTGGTGTTCGTGACCCCGGAACGCCTGTCCGATCCTGACTTTATTGCGGATTTGTAGCGCATTACTATCGATTTGTTTGTTATTGACGAAGCGCATTGTATTTCAAAATGGGGTCACGACTTCCGCCCAGCTTATCTTGAGTTGGGAAATGCAGTGAAAGCGCTTGGTAATCCGCCGGTGCTCGCACTCACCGCGACTGCCACGCAAGAGGTGATCGATGATATTGCGCGCCAGCTTGGACTCGCTTCAATGCATGTAATCAATACAGGCATTTACCGGCAGAACCTTCATTACAACGTCATACACGCCACTAGTGCGGAAGAAAAATTGAAGAAACTGAAAAATCTGATTCATGATACCG
>JALYOY010000217.1 GCA_030856655.1 Pseudomonadota bacterium
TGACGCTGAGCGTGCCGCATGCGCCGGAGTGGGTGGGGAGCTGCAACTGCTCCTTATGTACCAAGTCCGGATGGCTGGTGGCTTTCTATCCCGACGATGCCGTGACCGTGGAGGGCGAGACCGTTCCCTACATCTGGGGCGACCGGATGATCGGCATCCACCATTGCCCGATTTGCGGCTGCGGAACGCACTGGAAGACGCTGGGCGAGGATTTCGGCAAGATGGGCGTCCATGCGCGGCTGCTGGATGGATTTGATGTTGGGGCGGTGGAAGGGTTGCCGTCGAAGTACTGGTTCGATGGGGTCCCGGTGGAGGTGCGGCTGCTGGATAATCGAGAGTAATTGGGCTGGCGCTGTCCGCCTTCACGCTGGGGATGGCCGGCGCGATCTTCCTGCCGGCCAAGCAGACCAACATGGTCCTGCTCTGGAAAATCGCGCTGTACCCGCTGCTCGACATATTGGGGACCATGGGGTCGGGGGAGTAGAAGGGGACGGCATTGGTTTGGTGGATTCAGTAAACTGTCACCGTAATTCGTAATCCTTCGCCACCGTAATGCGACGCGATCAACCGGTGGTCACGATGCTCGGCCGATATTTCGCTTTTAATGAACAGCCTCTTGCTTATGAGTCATCGAACTCGGGGGAGGCCGCTACAAATGCCAGTAAAGAATCTAAAGATTGACGAGCTGTTGTTGGACCTCGTGAATCCGCGAACACGGAAGGTTGAAAGTCAACGAGACGCTCTGCAAGGCGTAATAAGCGATCAAAAGCTTCGGTTGGCTGCGCTCGCCGAGGATATCGCTGATCACGGCCTCAATCCGGCTGATCGCCTGTTGGTCATGCATCAACGGAACCCCAAAGGATATGTCACTCTTGAGGGCAATCGCCGCGTTGCGACTCTCCATATCCTGAAGAATCCCTCGGTACTCAATGGCCTAACCATGACGCCTGCGCTGCGCCGGCGGCTAGATGCCGCCGCAAAAAAATTCCGCTTTGCAAAAGTCGAACCGGTTCCTTGTTTTTCATTTGCGAAGCGGGATGACGCGCGCCGTTGGATCGAAATGCGTCATACCGGTCAAGGGGCAGGCGAGGGCATAGTCCCTTGGTCGGGCGTCGCAGCGGCTAGATTTCGTGGGAATAGCCCGGCTCTGCAAGCCCTAGACTTTGTAAAGCGCTTCGGTGATTTATCGAGCGAAGAGCGAGACGCCCTAGAGAGCGATTTCTCAATATCCGTCTTGGATCGCATCATGGGCTCAAAGCCAATGAAGGATGCATTCGGCATCAAGACATCCAAAGATATTTTGATTTCAAAGGTGAGTGCGGACGAGGCTTTGAAACCTTTGAATTACGTCACCAAGGAAATAATCGCAGGCCGGTTGACCAACCGAACTCTCAATAAAAGTGAAGACCAAGTCAAATATATCAAATCTCTTCCGAAGGATGCTCTCCCTGACCTAAAGAAAGAGATCGATGATATTCCAACAGACTCTTTTGCGCAGTCGGACTTTTCGACTAAACCGAAACAAAGGAGGAAGCGCAGTCAATCTGTGCAGAAGGGGATTTGGCCAAAAAACTTCACGCTGAACATTGGGCTCGACAGGGTGAAAGACATATTCCTTGAACTGAGAGGTTTAGAGGTAGACAAGAATAAAAACGCGATAGCCGTTCTAATGCGCATCATATTAGAGATGACTGCTGATGAGTATATGGACGAGTCGAGTATAGACAGGAAAAAGGGCAACCCTCCTCATCAAAAGGATAAAAATCTTTCAGAAAAAGTTACTGAGTCTTGTGCTCATCTCATTTCGAATGGTGCAAAGAAACATAAACTTAGCTCCGTGACCAAGGCTATCAATAATAAGAACAGCCCTTTGTACCATGATCTCCTAAACCAATATGTGCATAATGCTTATCACAACCCCTCCCCGGGTGAGTTAAGAGCGGGTGCCACGACGCTTGGTGTTTTCCTTCAGCACATCTGGTCCGACCAGTGAGGACCGGTCGATATTCGCCTCTTCGCTATCCGGGGGGGAAAGGGAAGTTAGCGGCTCTCATCAAGGCCATAATCGAAGGCAACGGTCTTATGGATGGAACGTACGTCGAGCCTTATGCGGGCGGAGCGGGCGTCGCATGTGAACTCCTAGCGGAGAACTACGTACGACAGATTCACATCAATGACGTCTCACCCGCGATATATGCATTTTGGAAGGCCGCGCTTTGGGAGTGCGGTCGATTCTGTGACGACGTCGCTTCGATATCGCTGACCACCGAAGAATGGGACCTTCAGAAACGCACGTTTGAGCATGAACGCCGTTGCGCAAAACCTGACCTGTATAGGTTGGGCTTTGCCACCTTTTACCTAAATAGAACGAACCGATCCGGCATTTTGAACGGCGGTATGATTGGCGGGAGGGCGCAAACAAGCGAGTGGGGAATCGATGCGAGATTCAATCGAAAAGATCTCATCGACCGCATTGAACTGCTAGCTTCCATGCGTTCCAGAATAAGGGTGACAAGGACCGATGCACTAAAACTCGTGACATCTTACCGAAAACGCATCTTAGATAAAACATTGATGTATCTCGACCCGCCTTATTACACAAAAGGTCGTCAATTGTACTTGGACTATTACCGTCCATCCGACCATTCTGCGATCGCCGATTCGGTACAAAAAGTGTCTCAACCATTTAATTGGATTGTTTCGTACGACAACGTACAGGCGATAAAACGGTTGTACGCGGATTCTCGAACGGTTGAGTACAATATTAACTACAGCGCCAGGTCAGCGACGGTCGGCTCTGAAGTGATAGTTTTTGATGACGAGCTCATCCTACCTAAACTGAGCCACTTCATTGAAGTGACGAAATCGGTGGCGGCATGATCGCTTGGACGGATTGCCCACTTACTTAGCCGCCAGCAAGTCCGGTTGTTCCGCCTCCGCCTTCCTTGACCGCTTTTTCGCCCTCGACGCCGGGACTCCGGCCAGTTCTAGGGAACGGTCCTTCGAGACCCCGCTTCGCCGCTCCTCAGGATGAGCGGGTGACGTGGCAGCCCTTTCGAGAAGCGGTTTGAGGTATTGCCCGGTGAAGCTTTTCGGTTCGGCCGCGACTTTCTCCGGCGTCCCCTCAGCAACAATCTCCCCGCCGTTCACGCCGCCGCCCGGCCCAAGGTCGAGCACCCAGTCCGCCGTCTTGATGACGTCGAGGTTGTGTTCGATGACGACTACGGTGTTGCCTTGCTCGACCAGCGCATGGAGGACTTCGAGGAGTTTGCGGACGTCCTCGAAGTGGAGGCCGGTGGTTGGTTCGTCGAGGATGTAGAGGGTCTGGCCGGTGGCGCGGCGCGACAGTTCCTTGCTCAGTTTGACGCGTTGGGCTTCGCCGCCGCTGAGCGTGGTCGCCTGCTGGCCGACCTTGATGTAGCCGAGGCCGACTTC
>JALYOY010000279.1 GCA_030856655.1 Pseudomonadota bacterium
ACGTCGTGGAGCTAAACAGCTTACTCTTTTGCCGGCATAGAAACAAAGCGCTGGAAACGCCGCCGCACATACCATCTGACTGGCGACAAAACCAGAGGCCGCAAGAGCTTACACAAGAGGCGTACCATCCACTTTCGGGCCAGCACAATAGCCACCCCCAAAAGTAAGCTACAGATTAACGACAGCGATTCTCCCGAAACCCCATGCGTCGTCAGAGCAGAAATGAACGTGTAAATGGGGTAGAGCAAAAAGAGGAGCCAGCTTCTCCGTACCCAATAGCGTATTCTTTGCAGGATAATTAGTTTTTTCTGCAAAACGTCCGTATGCCGCTCCCACAACTCCCGCATTCCAAGTACTTCTGGCGACAACGTAGTGATGTAATCCAAATCAAACTGGATAGTCGTACGGATGCCTCGCCGGTCGTAAATTTTGCCCTGGTAGACGGGGGACGGCGAGGGAGGGGAGGATACCGCCGTGTCTCCTTCCGGTTCAGCTATCAGCGTGACCACTTGCAAACCGCCCTCGCTGAACATCTTACTCACATCTTTTAAATCGTGCCACATACTCATTATGACAGTTTGTTTGCCATCCCTCGCCCAATGGCCATTACTAATTCTTTAGCAATAGCGATCAAATCTTTCCAATGGCACAAAGCGATAGTTACTCCGGCATTATGATAAGATAATAAATTAGGGTGCTCATCCATACAATTCAAATTCAAGCGGGTAATCACATCCCCATCTACCTGAATAGTCGTCTGCACAGCAATTACCTCCGTCCCTACTTCCCACACCTTCCGTATCAACAACAATTCGCTATCTTTCACGGGTAACGGCGGAAGATTTTCATCACTCACGATCTCTGACCGGGTATATTGGTTGGTCAGGATTAATGTTCGCTCCAAATCAATCGCCTGACTCAATTCCACCACCGTATTGGATGTCAGTTTCTCCCTGGGAATCTTTTCCAGTTCCGCGATCAATCCCCTCTCTTTCAGCTTGTTATCACGTCGGCATATTGCACTGAACATCCCCTTAAGCATATCGGCATTATCTTTAATACGCGGCAAGACAGAGAGCTGCCTTTTGGCCAAGTATTGATTTTTTCCAGGGTCTTCCAAGAATTGATCAGCCCAGGCACACATAATATCCAACGCACCAAATCCACCTGACTGCCACTCCACCGATGGCTGCACAACCAATCTCACCTTTTTGTCATCTTGCGTACTGTTGTCTTTCTCTTCTTTTGTATAAAACCTCCATTTGCGACGCATATCGTCGAATTCTGCAGTTTCGAATTTTACAGCTTCGCTCTCTATTTGCTCCTTTCTACTTTTCTGCAAAAGAAAAAGGCGGCGAGACAGCTCCATTTCTCTCAAGATTTCAAAATATTCTTTACCGATATCTACCATGGCGTGCCGGAGGTTGGGCATTTTCTGCGCGGAAATTTTATCTTTCAAAATGGTGTTGACCTCGATATTGAACAAATCCTTGACAATATCCTTAAACTGCCCTGCAGCGTCCTCCATTCTGTCGGTGGTATCTTTTTCAGCCATGATATGACTCCTTGGAAAATAGTTTTTTCGTAAGCTTCATTCGTAAGCTTCAGGAATTACCGGATCACAACCGTACTACAAACTATTATTTATCGTGGTGAGAACCGCTCCTGTGATCTATGTAAATTGAAGAGTCCCTGTAAAGGCCTTTGAAGGAATCAATGGAAGAAGCTACATCATCTGCGCCATCTGTTGACTGTCACAAATGATATTATGGCCGCTTAAACGAACCGCTGCGGGTGGCCAGGATCATGTCCCACCCCCACTAATACTTGCGGTTTGCTTGGCTTGCTTTTGGGTACTGACGGCCTCCAGAATGTCGCCGACGGCTTTAACCAGGGCGAGCAAAGTTTGCACGTTTTGGTTTACAATTTCCTGGGCGCTCTTGATGCGTTCCATATGGTCATCGCGGATGCTGGCATAGACGGTATCCTTGGCAAACACCTCATCCATAACGGGCATTATGTCGCCGTCAATCAGGTCGATCGTGCTAAGAATGGCTTTGGCATTCTGGTAATTTTCGGAACGGGTTTCGCGGGTCGTGTCGCCTTCGGTAACGCTGCTCTGACTGATGGTTACGTCGCCCACGGCCGTGACCACCTTTAACGTCGTCAGATTCTTTACCGCGTTTTCAATCTTGTCATACAGCTCATCAAATGAAGTTTTTGGGTCGGCCATTTTGCATCTCCTTATTTTGCTAACCGCTTACGCGAGAAGATAAAAGACGAGGCACGTTGTAGCCTCAATTCCAACCTACCTCAAAAATATGACTACGTCAAACGCATAGATGTTTTATGCCTATATGGGAGAAGGGAAGAAAATATGGTTTAATTCGAAGACAGACGCTCGCTACTGTCCTCAGTGCTTACCAGGGGTTCCCAAACTGCAGAGAATACGTGGGGTTGCTACAAGTTCAGGACGCAGCGATAGCTAGTGAAGCAAGCATTATTCCTCGCACTTACAAAAAACCTCGCCAATTCGAAGAGCACGGTTAATCAACTAAAAAGCCTTTAACGAAACTTGTCCGATGCTGTCGTCGAATTTCTCAACTGCGCAATCAGAGCTAAACAAGTTTGTTGCGCCAAAATTGCCGGGATTGATTCTTCATTCGCAACGGGTGGCGGCCGTCCCAGTCCTACTAATGTCGCGACGTGAATGGTCTTTTAATGGTCTTTTCCTGCGGCGTCGATCTTTTGCAATAGTCTCGGTGTGTGTTTTTTCCCTAACGCCTTGCAGGCGGAGGCCGTTATTCGCTAACTATGACTATTTTTTTTCACATTATCCGCAGGAATTCCCTTGTTTAAAATAATTGGAATTTTATTAGGCTATTACTTCTTCGGTATTTTTGGCGCATTCGTCGGATATATCGCTGGAAGTTTTATCGACCGTTACAGAGCTTATGGGATGGGTGCGATTAATCCACTCACTAATGCCCATCGCCAAACAGTTTTTATTGAAACCGTTTTCATTTTGATGGGGAAGCTTGCCAAAGCGGATGGGCGTATTTCTCAAGATGAGATTAATCATGTTCAAAACTTCATGCAGAAGCTGGGGATGTCTTCGGACCATCGGCAACTCGCAATTGCCCTGTTCAAACAGGGGGCATCGCCGGATTTTGATATCGAGTCCAAGCTGAAAGAATTCATGTCGGTTTGCGGACATACGAACAGCTTGAAGCAGATGCTGCTGATTTATCTTATTGTCATGGCACTGTCTGATGGGGTGCTGGATGCAGCCGAGGAGGGTTTGTTAAAAGATTTTGCTCTTCATTTGGGCTATGACCAGTCTGCATTCCAGCAACTGCTGGGCATGGTTTTGGGTCAATCGCACTTTGCGGGTGGTCAGGCAAGCTCCGCCAGTGCCCTGGATGATGCTTACAAGGCATTAGGCGTCAGCAAGGAAAGCAGCAACCAGGAAATTAAACGGGCTTATCGGAAGCTGATGAGCCAGTATCATCCCGACAAATTGATGGGGCAGGGTGTTCCGGAAGACATGATTTCCATGGCTACTGCACAAACGCAGGAAGTACAGGCTGCATATGATCTGATTAAAAAGAGCCGCAATATGTAGGCAGCAAAGATCGGTGGCGGCGGGATTTTGGCTAGATAATGGCTTAGTCTGCGTTTGAGTTCAGCCGCTGTCCGGTCGTCCGCTACAACGAAGGCAAGTGTGGAAGCCAGTCGAACGCTGTCTTCGGTTTCGATTTTGCGTCACGCTCGATGATCTGGTCGTGTGCAAGAATGACTCGCTCAAAGTCGAGGCGCATGGTTTCATTTGCCATCGCGGCTAACCGTGACTTCGAGGTTTCGCTAGCGTCATAATATCCCGTTGGTGCTAGGGGGACAGGCACGCAGACGCTTCTTTACGTGATTGTAGGATATGGGTGAGTCAATCGCGCGCTGGGCTGAGGTGACGCCCTTCATCAATCGTTGTTGAAATGGCTTCAGCACTCCTTCCGCCCACGGCCGCAAGTCAACTTGCGCCTGAGTTCTGGATGCATAATAACGGGGCTGGGAAAAAGCCAGTCGCAAAGGATCTTCCAGTAATTTTGCACCAATGCGAAAGTGTGACTTCCAGGCCAACACATGCTCGAGTTCGTGTTCACGGACAATGTTTTTTCGGCAGCTATCTTGAAGCTCCCGGGCAAGGTATATCTGCATTGCCGAAAATCCTATTTTTACTGAAACATCAGGCACCATGCAGGTCTGTCCCGCAAGACCGATCTGCCACCTTGGTTTGATTTCATAACTGAATGTCGGTTCAGCATGTGTCAGGCCATATACGTTGTGATGCGGGTCACTGGTCTTGCCTGATAGCGATTTAAGGGACTTTACCGTGTGCGAGCTATTTTCGGAAGTGGCAATGTCCGTGAACGTAACCACTATTGCGACGGCGGCACCCAATTTTATGCACGCGGCCCTGAATTCATCATCGCTTGCCCAGGCCGCGCAGTTTTGCATCAATAGCAGCAATACCAGCGAGGGAAAAAGATGACGTATCCGGGTTTTGAAACTCCGTTCGTGCAACATCGGTTTCTATTCCGCAAGAATCGATCAGCGTCTGCAATCCACAACCATAAGTAGAAAAAATACCGCTCGCCACGTCTCGCGAGGCGTCGGATATAACCAGATCGCATGTTGGCGGGCCACTTACGGCCTTATAGCCTTAACGGTTTTACGTACCCGGTCATTTCGAAGTAGCCACGGCCAGCAGGTTTGCCATTGCGGCTAACCGTGACCGCGCCTTCCCAGTAGACCGCACCAACCGATTGTCGCGAGTCGAGTTCCTGGTCGTCTTGCAAAGGTGTG
>JALYOY010000314.1 GCA_030856655.1 Pseudomonadota bacterium
ACAGCTACGACGAAAGAGACAAAAACTAATTTTTAACTGCACTTTGCTAGAACGCCCTTGGCACTAGCCCCGGGGGCACTGCAGGAACTGGGTGGTCGGCTGACAACGCCACAGGTGGATGCTCTCGTCAGGAGGCTGGACGATCAGGACGAAAATGTTCGCAGGGAGGCGGCAGAGGCACTGGAGAAACTGGGTAAGCGGCTGACCTCAAGCCAAGTGGCTCCTCTCGAACAACTAGGTAGTGAAGATGAACTCATGCAAGAACTATCTTACGGCGCGTTAAGACAACTTTATCACAAAGGCATTCTAGACCGGCTTTCATGCTAATTTAGTTTTTTTCACTGGAGAGGTCTAAGTTAATAACTCACCTTAAACGCCGGACTGATTTTGAGCCGGCCTAAATACTTGAGTACCATTTCCGGTAGACGCTGTCCGGCGTGAGCGCCGTGCGGGTGTGACTGATGGATGCCGGCAAAAGCCATGAAACCGCGCAAGCATTTTCATAAGCGCGCCGGGTCTGCGGATTATCGATATTGGCGAACCACTCGATCGCAGGAGGCACATCGGTCAGTTGGTCGATCTCCAACCGTCACTTATTGCACGAAAACGAGTCGACTCCATCAAGACGATTCAGCGACTTCATAGACCCGTCACTTTCGCGATGCCGACATGACGCCGGGCACGTTCTGTATCAAACCAAGTACCCGGCGCAGTTGCGCCAGACCGGTAATTTTCAGGGTGAATTGCATCATCGCGGTAAGATCCCGGCTTTGGGCGTGCGTGGCAGTAACGTTGATTTTTTCCCGCAAAAGAACAGCGAAAATGTCGCTAAGTAATCCTGTTCTGTCCTGGGCCTCGATCTCGACATCAACCGGATAACTTGCCACTCCTTTCGATGCGTCCCAGTCCGCCGCTACCAGACGCTCTGCGCTTTGCGCGGATAACCGTGACACACTGGCACATCCCTGACGGTGTATCGTGATGCCGCGCCCATGCGTGACAAAACCGATGATGGGATCAGGTGGCGCCGGCTTGCAACATTTCGCCAATATCGTAAGCAATTTGTCCACACCGGCGATGAGTACGCCGCCCTCTGATTGCGAGATGGCTTTCCTGCTGGGCGGCAACTCCGGCTCGGCAACAGTGGTCACCGTTGGGACGGCAGGCTCAGCCTTGCCGCTTAAAAACGCTTCAAGTTGGCGGCTGGTGATGTCGCCACGGCCGACTGCAGCGAGGAACGCGTCAACTTTGGCAAACCTAAATTCGGCTGCCAACTTATCCAGCGCCAGTGCCGTCATGCCGTGGCGCTGAAATTCTTTTTCTACTAACGTGCGGCCCTGGATTAGCGAATCATCGCGTTTGTGAGCGCTAAACCACTGTCTGACTTTTGATCGCGCACGATGGCTTTTAAGATACCCCAAAGCGGGGTTGAGCCAATCACGGCTCGGTCCGCCCTGTTTGGCCGAGATGATCTCCACCCGTTGTGCGTTTTGCAGCGGGTAGTCAAGCGGAACCATGACATCATCAACTTTTGCGCCGCGGCAGTGATGCCCGAGATCGGTGTGCACATGGTACGCAAAATCCACCGGCGTGGAACCTTTGGGCAGGGCAATCACCCTGCCTTGCGGGGTCAAAACATAGACCGAGTCCTGGAATAGCGCAATCTTGAAATGCTCGGCCAGCTCCTCCGCGTCGTCTATATCGTTTTTCCATTCCAGAATTTGCCGCAACCAGGCGATTTTTTCTTCATACTTGGCATCGCGCCTTGCCCCTTCTTTATAGCGCCAATGTGCAGCAACGCCCATCTCGGAATGCCGATGCATCTCGTGTGTACGAATTTGCACTTCAATTACTTTGTCTTCCGGGCCGATGACGGCGGTATGCAGCGACCGGTAATCATTCCCTTTCGGTCTGGCAATGTAGTCATCGAATTCCTTCGGGATTGGCACCCATAGGTTATGAACCATCCCCAATGCGGCATAGCAGTCCTTCACGTCGTTCACAAGAATCCGCACCGCACGGGCATCGTGAATTTCCTTGAAATCCACATCCTTGCGTTTCATTTTTTTGTGGATGCTGTAAATATGCTTTGGGCGCCCCGTAACTTCGGCCTGGATACCGGTCTGCTGCAGCTCGCGCTGCAATTTATCCACCACCTGGGCAATATAGCGCTCTCGGCTGATGCGGGTATCTTCAAGCAGTCCAGCGATTTTTTTATAGCGTTCAGGTTCGATGATCCGGAAAGACAGATCTTCTAATTCCCATTTCATCTGCCATAGCCCCAGACGATTGGCCAGCGGAGCGAAAATATCCAGTGTTTCGTGCGCAATCTCCACTCTTCCTGGAATGCTGCTTGCAGCGACATATCGAATCGTTTGCACACGATCCCCCAGGGCAATGATGACGACACGGATGTCTTCCGCCATTGCCAACAGCATTTTTCGTAATGCCTCGATTTGCGCACTGTGATCC
>JALYOY010000315.1 GCA_030856655.1 Pseudomonadota bacterium
ACCCTGCAAGACCCTGGTTCGAGCTTGTCTGTAAAGGTTAGCGCCTGTTTCGCATCGGGAAAATCCAGTGCAACGATAATGCGGCGGGCATCCATGCGATTAGTCTAACCTTCAATAAGCTGCAAAACAGTTCTCGAGGCGGCAACAGGATAGTTTTTAATCGTGTTCTTCATTTGTTATGACATATTTTTCCTGAATGTGGCAATTTTTCGTCTTTGTCTGAACATCTTGCCGAGACACGACAGAACCCCGATTGCCACCCCAAGAGCAAAAAATAACAATATTACCAGCACGAGCGGTGCATGCCATTCATAACCAAAATAATACCGTAGTGTTACCGTTTCGACATTCCTCACGGTAAAACCGAGCAGCAATAGAAAGAGCACAATGCGCACGCACCATATCAGATATCGCATGACCTTAAACCTGCGGTTTACTGCTCATTTTTCAGATCGCTCCGCACTCATTTTACAATGATCTCTATCACATGCCCCGGAAAGCTGATTGCCTGTTAACGGCATGACAGCTTGGTGATTCCTTTAGCCGACATATCACAGTGGAATCACCATAGCCGCAAAAAAAACGACAAGATCTTTCGACCTGCCGTCATTATACCCATCTATTTGTTACGATTTTTTCAGTTCTTACTATCAACCCGCTCGCGCATTTCTTTCCCTGCCTTGAAATGTGGGACATATTTTTCCGGAACTCGCACTTTCTCTCCCGATTTCGGATTGCGTCCAATACGCGGTGGGCGATAATTCAAATCGAAACTGCCAAATCCACGGATTTCAATACGTTGCCCCTGTGACAAACTCTTGGTCATGGCATCAAGTATCACCTTCACTGCGAGCTCGGCATCCTTGGCTACTAGCTGAGGATAACGGGCTGCAAGCCTTGAGATCAATTCAGACTTTGTCATCGGCATCCTTTATTGTTCAGTATTCTTGACATCCATCTTGGCTTTAAGTAACGCGCCGAGGTTGGTGGTTCCAGCGTTGGCAGCACTGTCGACCGTGACCTTCTGCATGGCATCGGATTCTTCCGACATATCTTTGGCTTTGATGGAAAGGTTAATGCCCCGGTTTTTGCGATCAACGTTAATGATCATCGCCTCAACCGTATCACCGTCCTTCAAATGCGTGCGAATATCCTCGACCCGGTCTCTTGATACTTCGGATGCGCGAAGATAACCTTCCACATCGTTTTCCAGTGCAATCACCGCGCCCTTCGCATCAATTGATTTGACTGTGCCTTTGACGATGCTATTTTTGTCGTTTACCGCGACAAAACTGTTGAATGGGTCGCCTTCCATCTGCTTGATGCCCAGCGAAATGCGTTCGCGCTCGACATCAATGGACAACACCATCGCTTCAACTTCGTCGCCTTTCTTGTAGTTACGCACCGCTTCTTCACCGGGCTGATTCCATGAAAGGTCGGACAGATGCACCAGCCCATCTATACCGCCCTGCAACCCGATGAATACACCGAAATCGGTAATGGATTTGATTTGCCCGCGCACCTTATCGCCTTTTTGATGATTCATGGCAAAGTCGTCCCAAGGATTAACCTTGCATTGCTTCATGCCGAGCGAAATACGCCTGCGTTCCTCATCGATTTCCAGAATCATTACTTCCACTTCATCGCCCAGTTGTACCACTTATGAGGGGTACACATTCTTATTGGTCCAATCCATTTCAGATACATGCACCAATCCTTCAATGCCTTGCTCAATTTCAACAAATGCGCCGTAGTCCGTCAGGTTGCTGACTTTGCCGAACAGACGTGTATTTTGTGGATAACGCCTGGAGAGCCCAACCCATGGGTCCTCGCTCAGCTGTTTCATACCTAATGAGACGCGATTTTTTTCTTGATCGAATTTGAGTACCTTAGCGGTCACTTCGTCGCCGACATTGATGACCTCGGAAGGATGTTTCACCCGGCGCCATGCAAGATCGGTGATGTGCAACAGGCCGTCGATACCGCCCAGATCCACGAACGCGCCGTAATCGGTGATGTTCTTGACAATACCCTTGACTACCGCGCCTTCCGCCAGATTTGCAAGCAACGATTGACGATCTGCGCCCTGGCTCTCTTCCAGCACCGCGCGACGCGATACCACTACGTTGTTGCGCTTGCGGTCAAGTTTGATGACCTTGAATTCCATTTCCTTGTTTTCGTAAGGTGTTGTGTCCTTGACGGGACGGATATCCACCAGCGAACCAGGCAGAAACGCCCGGATACCGTTAATCATGGCGGTGAGGCCACCCTTGACCTTGCCGCTTACCAGGCCGCACACAATGGCGCCACTTTCCATGGCGGCTTCCAGATCATGCCACGCCGTCAGGCGCTTGGCCTTATCCCGCGACAACCGGGTCTCGCCATAGCCATCTTCCAGCGCTTCGATCGCGACGCTGACGAAATCGCCAGGCTTGACCTCGATTTCGCCCTTATCATTCTTGAATTCTTCGACGGGGATGAAGCTTTCCGATTTGAGTCCCGCGTTCACCACTACAATGTTGTAATCGACACGGACAACTTCGGCGGTGATTACCTCACCGATACGCATTTCCTGGCGGGAGAGACTTTCTTCAAATAGCGTTGCAAAACTTTCTGGGGAATCTGTGACGGGGGAAGCAATAGTCATCGTAGAAAATACCTGATTTGAAATCCCGTCCAAACGAAACTCTGACGGGGCTAGTAAGTTAATAATAATTGCCTGAGTACAAGGTCCACCCGCTTCCCTCTGCCGAAGAAGGAGAACAAACGGCACCGGTGTAATCAAACACCTTTTTGATTGCCTCTAAAACGGTGATTCTGCCGCAATATCCTACTTCGTTGATCTAGCCTGGGAACCTCAAATTTAGGGGCACCCTCTTGCGCAAATTTCCGCATACTGCCTCCATACGCTATCTACCGATTGCTCGATATCAAGTGAAGTCGTGTCCAGTAAACTCGCACCTGCGTCCTGTTGCAAGGGGGCTACGTCGCGATTGCTATCACGCGCGTCGCGTCCCCGTATATCCTCCAAAACGGTGGAAATATTAGCATCTATCCCTTTCTCTATCAACTGTTTATACCGCCTTTGCGCGCGCGCTTCGGCGCTTGCGGTGAGAAATATCTTGAGAACTGCACCAGGAAATAC
>JALYOY010000015.1 GCA_030856655.1 Pseudomonadota bacterium
CGACGGAGCGCTGGCTGGTAGAGACTGTCCGCCGCCAGGCCGACCACGTAGGGGTGGGCATGCCGGAAGTGGCGATTTATGATTCTCCAGACATAAACGCCTTCGCCACGGGCATGAACCGCGATAATGCATTAGTAGCTGTGAGCAGCGGCCTGCTCCAAAAAATGCACAAAGATGAAATCGAAGGAGTGCTGGCGCATGAAATGAGTCACGTCGCCAACGGTGACATGGTAACGCTTGCCCTAATCCAGGGTGTGGTCAATACGTTCGTGATTTTTCTGTCCCGAGTAATTGGTCATTTGGTGGATCGGGTTGTGTTTAAAACCGAGCGTGGCCATGGCCCGGCTTTTCTCATCACAAGTATTGTGGCGCAAATGGTGCTTGGGATACTGGCCAGTATGATAGTTATGTGGTTCAGCCGCCAGCGCGAATTCCGAGCCGATGCGGGCGGTGCGGAATTAGCTGGCCCTAACAAAATGATTGCCGCCCTGGAGCGCCTTAAACAACAGCATGAACCATCCCGTTTGCCAGACCGAATGCAGGCGTTCGGGATTTCCGGAGGAGGCGGCCGTTTTACGGGTTTATTCCTGTCGCATCCGCCGCTCGACGTGCGTATTGCGGCGCTACGTGCAGTTTCGGTTAATTAGGAGGATATCGGCTGGCGGATACTGGCGTATGGCATATACGCCAGCTTTTTTAAGCGGAATTTGGCAGTTGGAGCGAATGGAGCTTGATAGTCAGACTAGGTTTCAATTCAATTTTCAGTCGTCTTCGTCATCTTTGCGCTTCGGTGGGTTACCATCGTAGATTAAGCTACGACGCCGTTGGAGGTAGGCGTCACGCACGAACTCATACTTATCCAGCGCAGCTTCATCCAGCGTCTTCTCGGATTTCAGTAGTCCCGCACGCGTATCGGCAGCCCTGATTGCTCCGACGGCGGGGCCAATAAAGGGAGCAACGAAGAAGCTGCCTATGAAGACAGGATCGGCGGCAATGTCAAGTACACGGCCACCCACGTCACGGGTCGAGCTGGGACCGAGAAAAGGCAGTACCAGGTAAGGCCCGCTCGCGACACCGTGGTGCCCTAAAGTCTGCCCAAAATCTTCATCGCGCTTTTCCAGGCCAATATCACTGGCCAGATCGATTATGCCTCCCAAGCCAAAGCTGGTGTTGACTACCACACGCATGCTACTCCTCAGTGCCTCTTGGAACTTGAGTTGCAGCAGGTTATTGAGTGTTACCGGTATGTCATTGAAGTTGGAGTAGACGTTCCCGATTACCATCTGAATGGGAACTGGCGTCACCCATTTATAGCCCTTTGCCACCGGTCTGAATAAATAATCGTCAACCGATTCGTTAAACTTGAATACCGCGCGGTTCATTGGCTCCCACGGGTCTTTTTTATCATAAGTTGGGTAAGTAGTGGGTCCGGCATTCTTGAACACAGGGCCGCTGAAAGATTCCTTCGAATCTTTTCGATTATTAGTTATAGCGCTGCTATCGGCCGGAGCGTTCTTATCAGTCGAAGCGCCGATATTAGCCGAGGGAGTGGTATTAGCCGAAGCATTTGTATCAACCGTGCCGTTACCAGAGGCCGAGTCGCCGCCTGTATTCGTCGTGACATTCGTGTTGGTCGCTGCGCTCTCTTTAGCGATCTTATTAGTCTTATTCGTTGTTGCACAACCGTTAAGAACAAATCCCAGCAGCAAGATTGTCAAGACGGGAAACTTGAAGAGGGGTAAGCGATTCATGTTCAAATTATTTAGTTTATTGCGATTGGGAGGTAAACCGTCGCCATTATATGGCGAATTCAAGTCAAAAATGCAAATTTTTCTGACATGCGGCATCATGCCTGCCTATTTACGCAGAGAACCCAACGCTTGGTTTCTCTTTGTTTCCGCCAAGAAAAAAGACAAGCACCCGTGATTTCCGAACGTTCGATAAAGGCACGAATAGCTTTATCGGATACCCTGAATCCAGAATCATTAAAATGGTAAATCGCGGAGTACCGCAAAAAAATGAAACCTGAATCCGCAATTGGGGTTGTATCTGGCTGATGGCTGATGCTGGTGGCCTTTGGTATGTGCAGCTGCCGCAAGTAATACAGAATAGCGTTTCCAGCCTGAAGCTTTTCGCGCTCGGTTTGATCTACGCCGCGCCGCGCCTAGCGAAATCCTTAATGCGGAAACCGAGCAGCCACAACATAATAAAGTAACCTGTTGCGCCGGCTGTAACTACCCAGGTTAGCCGGAAGGCGCGTTCGAAACTGGACCCCGCCAACCATGACGCCTCGCTACCTGATGCAAACCACAGCATGCTGCCCATTGTAACTAGCGCTACCAATACCTTTATCATAAAAACCGCCCACCCCGGCTGAGGTTGGTAGATTTGATGGCTGCGCAATTTGTAGTAGAGGAGCCCTGCGTTGAGGCACGCGCCGAGGCCAATAGCCAGCGCCAGCCCGGCATGGTGTAGTGGAATGATGAAGGCAAGATTCATCAGTTGGGTGGCGACGAGGGTAATGATGGCGATTTTAACGGGCGTCTTGATATTTTGCCGAGCATAAAATCCTGGAGCTAGCACTTTTATCAAAATCATCCCCAACAGTCCCACGCTGTAGGCGATCAATGCATTACGCGTCATCAAGACATCATTGGCCGAAAATTCGCCGTGATAAAATAGTGTGGCAATAAGCGGGGTGGCGAGTAGCGCCAATGCCAGCGCCGCCGGGAGCGTAAGAAGCATGGTCAGGCGTAAGCCCCAGTCCAGCAGTCGAGAATACTCTTCAGTGCTGTTGTCGGCATAATGCCGCGACAATGACGGCAGCAATATTGTGCCCAATGCCACGCCTAATAGACCAGCGGGAAATTCCATCAACCGGTCTGCATAGTAAAGCCACGACACGCTGCCAGTAATGAGGAAGGAGGCAAATATAGTGTTGATAAGCAAGCTTATCTGGCTGACGGAGACGCCAAATACCGCCGGTCCCATTAGTCTAAGT
>JALYOY010000016.1 GCA_030856655.1 Pseudomonadota bacterium
GTGGTGACCTCGTCGCTGGCGATTCTGGGACTCGATTTCGTCCTGACGTCGTTTATGTTCAGGGGAATGAGCTGATGCAGCGGACAGTAATGGATTTATGGGTAGGGCTATTTGTCGTCATCGGAATTGGCGCAGTGCTGATATTGGCGTTGAAGGTGGGGAACCTGGGCACTTACAGTGCAGATCAAAGCTACATGCTGATTGGAAGTTTTGAGAATATCGGCGGTTTGAAGATCAGAGCGCCGGTGAAAAGCGCTGGCGTGGTAGTGGGACGTGTGACGGATATCCAGTTTAACACTGAGACTTTCGATGCCGCAGTAACCATGAGTATAGACAGCCGTTATCAGTTTCCTAAGGATACTTTCGCCAGTATTCTTACAGCAGGGCTTTTAGGCGAGCAATACATTGGATTAGCGGCAGGCGGCGACGAGACCGTACTAAAGAGTGGCGATAAAATCATGAAAACGAATTCCGCGATAGTTCTGGAAGATATGATCGGACGATTCCTATTCAACAAGGCGGCGGAGGGGGAAGGGAGCGGAAAGGATGATAAGGACTAGCGGTAATTTTGGCCGGATAGTATCTGTTCCGTTATTGTGCAATTAAGATCAATTTCAACGAGGAAATCATGAAAAAAATTTACGCTTTATACATATTACTGGCGGCGTGGGTGTTTGCGCTTCCCGTATGGGCAATAGAAACCACTCCCGATACGCTGGTAAGCAACACCGCCCAGGAGGTGCTCGCCATCGTGCGGCAGGACAAGGATATTCGGGCTGGCAATACAGCCAAGATTCTCGACTTGGTGGAAGCCAAGATACTGCCGCATTTCGATTTTACTCGTATGACCCGGCTTGCGATGGGCAAGAACTGGTCCAAGGCTGAGCCTGAGCAGCAACAGCAATTGGTGAAGGAGTTCCGTACTCTGCTGGTGCGTACGTATTCCAACGCGCTAACTACTTATCGTGACCATACTATTAAGGTTGAACCGTTGAAAGCCAACACTGGCGATAATGCGACGGTAAAAACCCAGGTGCTGCAAGGTCAAGGTCAGCAGTCCGTGCCTATCGATTACAGCATGGAAAAAACCGACGACGGCTGGAAAGTGTACGATGTAACAGTGGCCGGGGTAAGTTTGGTAACCAATTACCGCAGCACTTTCAACAGTCAGGTTCACGAGGGCGGCGTGGATAAATTGATCAAAACGCTGGCGGCAAAGAATCGTTCGCTGATCGATGGCGATAAAAAGGCTTCAGTTCAGTAATCCATGCCCGCTCAAATGGTTCAGTCTGAGGATGGCAAACTGAGCGTCGAAGGGTCAGTAACCATTCATAACGTCGTTGCGATGGTCGAGCAGGGCATTGCTTTGTTTGACCGGAATAACCTGACGATAGATCTAACACGAGTTACTGAAGTAGATTCGTCGGCCGTCAGTATGCTGCTGGAATGGCAGCGCGAGGCTCGCCGCCGCAATTGCCGGCTTCATTTTGCCAACACGCCGCAGAACCTGAAAGGTCTTGCTCAATTGTATGGCGTTTTCGAATTTGTCTCTCTGGCGTAATCTCAAATCATTTTAGGTTTGATTAAATATTTAAAGATATTTTAAGCGGGGCGAACGGAAACGCGCGCATCTATCTATCCTTCTCCGAATCAGCCGGGTTAATACCTGCAAGGCGGATACCATAAATTCGGCGCCAACGCCCTGTAGCCTTATCTATTTACTTCGCAATGACTCTGGCAATTGAAGTCAAGCAGATACACAAGCGCTTCGGTGCACTGCATGCTTTGGGTAGCGTGGACTTGGAAATCGATACAGGCGAATTTTTTGCCTTACTCGGCCCCAACGGAGCGGGCAAGACTACGCTGATCAACATCATTGCGGGCCTGACCCGCGCCAGCAGCGGCAGTGTCAGAGTAATGGGCTACGATGTCGTCGCCGACTACCGGCAAGCTCGCCGGAGGTTGGGAGTCGTGCCGCAAGAGCTAGTATTTGACCCATTCTTTACCGTTCGGGAAACCCTTGCGATTCAATCCGGATATTACGGCCTAAGGAATAATGGCGCCTGGATAGACGAGATAATTCACCATCTGGACCTTGCCGCTAAGGCCGATGCCAACATGCGTACGCTGTCCGGGGGCATGAAGCGGCGCGTGCTGGTGGCTCAAGCACTTGTACATAAACCACCGGTGATCGTTCTGGACGAACCCACCGCAGGAGTGGATGTGGAATTGCGCGAGGCACTTTGGCGTTTCATCAAGCAGTTGAACCGCAACGGTCACACCATTGTGCTCACTACCCATTACCTTGATGAAGCAGAAGTTTTATGCAATCGTGTGGCGATGCTGAAACAAGGTAATATCGTGGCGCTCGACAGCATCAGAAATCTCATCAATAGCATCCCCGGGTGCTTGGTGCGGCTAAGGTTAACGCCAGATACGCTGCCTTCAACGCTGCAACCGTTAATCAGCAGTCGCGAGGATGGATTCTACATTCTGGCAATCAAGGAGTATTCGCAGCTTGAGAATGTGATGGCGGCGTTGCGCATGGCGGAGGCGCAGGTCCTGGAAATGCAGGTGTTGCAACCTGATCTGGAAGAAGTGTTCGTGAAAATCATGGGAAACACAAGAAGCCGGGAATCCGTGTCCGTATGAGCGGGTTTCTTACTCTGCTCTACAAGGAATTGCTGCGATTCTGGAAAGTTGGGTTCCAAACTGTCTTTGCGCCAATGCTGTCAACATTGCTCTATCTGATGATATTTTCCCATGTGCTGGAAGAACATGTGGAGGCATATCCCGGCGTGGCGTATACGGTGTTCCTGATTCCGGGCCTGGTGATGATGGCTATGCTGCAAAATGCTTTCGCTAACTCGTCATCCAGCTTGATTCAATCGAAGGTCTCAGGCAATCTTGTCTTTGTTCTCTTATCGCCACTTTCTTATCGGGAAATATTCCTGGCATATGTACTGGCCTCGGTAGTGCGCGGGCTGGCAGTGGGATTGGGTGTTTACCTGGTGACGCTCGGGTTTTTTGAAGTGCCCTTGCGCTCGTGGACGTGGGTATTCTTATTCGCCTTGATGGGGAGTGCATTGCTGGGCGCGTTAGGAATTATCGCAGGGATCTGGGCGGAGAAATTTGATCAGCTTGCCGCATTTCAGAATTTTGTCATCCTGCCGCTGACGTTTTTATCGGGAGTGTTTTATACGATCCACTCATTGCCACCTTTCTGGCAGGGATTGTCGCACCTAAATCCATTTTTCTACATGATCGACGGATTCCGCTACGGTTTTTTCAGCGTGTCCGATATTTCACCCTACGTTAGTCTTGGGATTGTAGCGACTTGCTTCCTGGCGGTGTCATGGCTGACATTGCAAATGCTTAAGAAAGGCTACAAGGTTCGCCATTAAAAGCATTCCAAAAACCTGTGTTGTGAACTAATCGCCGAAGATGAATCCGGCATGTTATCTTTTCATTCGAATCGAATAATCACTTGTCTGTTGAAAAGTCTTTAATATAAAGGAAGAAAGAATGGTCACATCGGAAAGTATAAAAAATCATATTGAAACTTTCATGCCATGCGAACTGGTGCATGTGGAAGGCAATGATGGTCGTCATTTCGACGCTATCATTGTTAGTGCCGAATTCCGGGGCAAGAACATGGTGCAACAGCATCAACTTGTTTACCGCGCCCTCGGCGACAGGATGAAGCAGGAGATTCATGCATTATCCATGAAAACCCTGACACCGGAACAGTGGGCGGAGAGCAGTCAGAGCTAATGTGATAGTGCTAGTACTCCAGTGCCATCGCTCCCCGCATTTTCTCCATTGCCTTGACTTCAATCTGGCGCACACGCTCGGCGGACACGCCCAGCTCGTCAGCAAGATCATGCAATGTTGCGGTATCTTTTTCCCGCAGCCAGCGTGATTCGATGATGTGCCGGCTACGCGCGTCCAGGCTGGCCAGCGCCTGTTCCAGTCCTTCGCCGCGCAAACGCCTTGTTTGTTCAGCTTCCAGCAATTGTGGAGGTTCCGAACCATCGGTGAGATAACCGATGGGGCTGAATGTTTCATCATCGTCCTCGGACAGAGGTTCGAGCGAAATGTCGCGTCCGTTAAAGCGGGTCTCCATTTCCACCACTTCCTCGGCTTTGACACCCAACTGCTTAGCCACGGCATTGACTTCCACCGGATTCATGGTATCCAGAACCGGCTTCATACTGCGCAGGTTAAAAAAGAGTTTGCGTTGAGCTTTTGTAGTGGCGATTTTCACCAGCCGCCAGTTACGCAGTATGAACTCATGGATTTCCGCCTTGATCCAATGTACAGCGAACGATACTAGTCTTACGCCGCGTTCAGGATCGTAGCGTTTGACCGCTTTCATGAGACCAACGTTGCCCTCTTGAATCAGATCAGCCTGAGGCAGACCATAACCCTTGTAACCGCGAGCAATGGCGATCACTACGCGCAAGTGCGACAGCACTAATTGACGGGCTGCGTTTATATTATCTTCATCTCTCAGCGATCGCGCCAAGCGAATTTCTTCTTCTTGGGAAAGAATGGGAAATCGATTGGCAGACTGAATATAGCTTTCAATGCTACCACCCGCTGAAGGTAAGGTTAAAGCAAAAGTCATGGTTCCTCCTTGGTCTTACTAAATTAACCTCTCCAAATAAGAGAGTCAAAGGCTCGGAAAGTTCCCCAGGGGGACGCTTAACCTCATGAATTACCTTGGTTCTATTTGTCCGAGATGATTTCCTACCGACAACCACGCTCCCACCCAGCCCAGGCATGCAGAAAATAGCAGCAGGCTTAGGCTGTCCTCCGGGGAGAGATGATAGAGGCGCCAATTGACTTGATATAGCCGCATCAACTGACCAAGTTCATCATCTATCAGATGGATTCCGAGAGAGATAATGAGCCAAGCGGCGGCCCCACCAGCCATTCCCTGAATGGCGCCGAAATATAGAAAAGGACGGCGGATGAAGCCGTTGGTGGCACCGATCAATTTCGAAACCTCTATTTCATCCCGCTTAGTAAGAATTTGCAGACGTATGGTATTAAATGTCACGGCCACCAGTGCAAAACTCAGCAGGCCGGCAAGTATCAGCACCGCTGACCGGCCCAATTTGAGCAGCGCATCCAGCCGTTTAGCCCACGCCGAATCCAGCTGCACATGTTCGATCCCGGGCCATGCCCGCAACTCTGCTCGTAATTTTTTTAGCGCTGTGGGAGAGAGGCTGCTGGGGCTCACCACGAAAGCATCGGGTAGCGGATTTTGTTCAAGATTATCCGCTATGTCCGCCAAGCCGCTGCCCTGCTTAAGCTGCACCAATGCGCGCTCTTTGGAGATGAACTCGAAGCTCGCCACTTGAGGATGTTGCTTCAGGCTTGATTCGATTTGCTCCACCTCGTCGTTGTTCGCATCCAGCTTCAGAAACAGGCTCAATTGCGGCGCTCCCGACACTTGGCCCGAGAACGCCTGGAAATTTTCCAGTAGCATGTAAACTCCAGCTGGCAGGCTGAAGGCGATCCCGATCACGATAATGCTGAGCAGACTCCCAATTGGCGCGCCTGCCAGCCGTTTTAGCGCCAGCACAAATGCGTACCAATGATGAGCAAACCACACGCTCATACAGCCAATGCGCCATGATTGAGCGCAAAAATGTGTAGCCGTGTGCTGCCCAGCAACTCCACATCATGGGTGGCTATCAGGACGGTCACGCCCACTTGATGAAACGACTTGAACATCTCCATGATATCTTTGGCGTAATCGGCGTCAAGATTACTGGTCGGTTCGTCGGCGATGAGTATGGAAGGCCGGTTTACTATTGCGCGTGCGATGCACAGGCGTTGTTGTTCACCGCCGGAAAGTGTGATGGGCCGGGCTCTCTCTTTGTCCAGCAGGCCGACTTTGTCGAGCGCGGCACGCACCCGCCCCGTTGCCGCCTTGGAATCAAAGCCGCTGATTTGCAGAGGTAGCATCACATTGTTGAACACAGTACGGTCGAAGAGGATTTTTTGATCCTGGAAAACCAGGCCGAGATTGCGCCGCAGGAATGGGATTGCACCACGCTTAAGCGCGCTGACATTTTGGCCATTAACAATAATGCTGCCGGAGGTGGGACGTTCAATGGCGGCAATAAGTCTCAACAGCGTGCTCTTGCCCGCTCCTGAATGACCGGTAATCAATGCCATTTCACCTGCCTCAAGGGTGAAGTCAATATTCTTGAGTGCATCGAAGCCGTTGGGGTAACGTTTGCAGACCTGACTGAAGCTAATCATTGGTTATCATGAATGTCGCCGGCTTCATTTTGCAATACTTCCATAACTTTCAATCAAACAACGCCTCGACAAATTCACGCGCGTCAAACGGCCTCAAATCCTCCATGCCTTCGCCCACACCGATGAAGCGGATTGGCAATATTGGCTTTTGCTGGCGTTGCCTGGCGATAGCAGCGATGACACCGCCTTTAGCGGTACCGTCAAGCTTCGTAATGATGAGGCCGGTGAGGCCGAGCGCGTCGTCGAAGGCTTGTACCTGATTCACTGCATTCTGGCCAATATTAGCATCGAGCACCAGCAACACTTCATGGGGCGCGTCTGGCTCGGCTTTGGCGATTACGCGCTTAACTTTCTTAATCTCCTCCATCAGATGCAATTGCGTGGCGAGCCGTCCGGCGGTGTCTGCCAGTACAATATCTATGCCGCGTGCTTTCGCAGCATTAACGGCATCAAATATCACCGCCGCGGGATCCCCTTTTTGCTGACTATTACTCTCCTGAGCAATCACTGCGACATTATTACGCTCGCCCCAGGCCATAAGTTGCTCGCGTGCGGCAGCGCGAAAAGTATCGCCGGCGGCAAGCAGCACGGTCTTTCCCTGTAATTGAAAATGGTGGGCAAGTTTGCCGATCGAGGTGGTTTTGCCCGCGCCGTTCACACCCGTTAGCATAATGATGAAGGGCTTGTGTGCGTGTATGTCAAGGGGTTGCGCCAGGGGCGCAAGCAGGGTGACAAGCGCTTCCTGTAACGCGCTTTTAAGCTGTGCTGCGTCGGTCAGGCCGTTGCGCTTGACCTGCCTCCGCAGTTCGTCAAGCAGCCAAGTGGTTGCATTAACTCCCGTATCCGCGGTGAGCAATATGGTTTCCAGTTCCTCGTAGAGCGCTTCATCTATCTTTCCTCCGCCGAACAAGCCCGATAACTGCCTCCCCAAATTATCGCGCGTACGGGAGAGGCCTTGCCTGACTCTGGCTGTCCAGTTCGCGGGTGTGTCCCCGACAGGCGCAGTGCTATTTTTGGATTTGAAGAAACTTGGCATTCTGTTAGGCTATCAACATTGGATAAAGCTCGCGGCTGAAAACCTCAAGCTAAATTTACTCCGGGATTATTTTCCGATTTTATTCCGTTTACTCAGATTTAGGTTATTAAAAAAATGAGACTTTATTGTCGTGTTACCGCTCTTTCTTCTGGCTTGCAGGCAATTGCGATAGTTGTGGTTTCGCTGATTTCGTCTGCCGTTCTCGCCAACTCCCACGAGTACACGCTCGCAAATGGCCTTAAGCTGGTTGTCAAGGAAGACCACCGCTCCCCGGTGGTAATCTCACAAATCTGGTACAAGGCGGGCAGCATTGATGAGTTGAACGGCACCACTGGGGTGGCTCATGTGCTGGAGCACATGATGTTCAAAGGCACGAATAAAGTACCCGGGGGTGAGTTTTCCAGGCGGATCGCAGCAGCGGGTGGACGTGAAAACGCGTTCACCAGCCGCGATTACACTGCCTATTTCCAGCAGTTACAAAAAGCCAGACTACCGCTAGCAATGGAACTGGAGTCCGACCGCATGCGCAACCTGGTGTTGACAGAAGAAGAGTTCGCCAAGGAAATCAGAGTCGTGATGGAGGAGCGGCGCTTGCGCACCGATGACCAGCCCCGCGCACTCGTACATGAAAAAATGATGGCGACCTCTTATCAAACGCATCCATATCGGCACCCGGTAATCGGTTGGATGAACGATCTGGAGAACATGAGCGTGCACGATGCGAAAGAATGGTACGATCATTGGTATGCACCCAACAATGCAATATTGGTTGTAGTAGGCGACGTAAACCCGAAGGAAGTCTTTGTATTGGCTCAAAAGTATTATGGCCATATTAAGCCACAACCGCTACTGCCTTTGGATAAACGCAAACCCCAGACTGAACCAGCGCAAGCCGGAATCAAGCGGATTACGGTAAAGGCGCCGGCGCGTCTGCCATACCTCGTGATGGGTTATCATGCACCGGCATTGCGCAATCCCGACGCGGATTGGGAACCCTATGCGCTGGAAATGCTGGCAGGGGTACTCGACGGTAATGCATCTGCGCGACTCAACAAGGAGCTGGTGCGAGAGCAGCGCATTGCGAGTTCGGCAGGAGCAGGCTACGATTCCACCGCGCGCGGTCCGGGTATGTTTTATCTCGACGGCACACCCACCGAAGGGAAATCAATGACAGATCTGGAAACCGCTCTGCGCGGCGAAGTGGAAAAACTCGTGCGCGATGGCGTAACCGAAGAAGAGCTCGCGCGAGTCAAGGCTCAGGTCGTGGCTGGTCACGTCTTTCAGCTTGATTCAATGTTTTTTCAAGCGATGCAAATCGGCCAGCTGGAAAGCATTGGGTTATCCCATCGTCATGTGGATACGATGTTGAAAAAACTGCAGGCCGTCAATGCCGAACAGGTCCGCGAAGTGGCAAAAAAATATTTGAGGGATGAGAGCCTGACGATTGCGGTACTCGATCCGCAACCGCTGGAACAGAAAGCCCCCACGGCCGCGCCCGCGGGCCTACGGCATTGAACGGCATGATCACGCGCGTTTCATTTCTACCCGGCGGGCCTGGCTGGTCTACTAAATGGAAGAGACATTATCAAAATCCAAATTTATTGTTCCACATTGCGACTTAACTGAAAGATGAGTTTGACTTAAGTATCGAATTTAAAAAAGCGTTTCTTGGAAGGTCCAGAGAGGTTCCGATGCACGTGATGCGTTTCATGGTTATTCTGCTTTTGGGCAGTTCTTCCCAATGGGCTTTTGCCGCTCTGCCGATCCAGCACTGGCAGGCGGCTTCCGGCGCACGGGTATATTTCGTTGAGAGCCGCGATTTACCGATACTCGATGTAAGTGTGGACTTCAGTGCCGGTAGCAGCACCGATACACTGGAGAAATCCGGTCGTGCCGGCCTGACTCTGCATCTGGTGCATCTTGGCGCAGGGGGGCTAACCGAAGATCAGATCGCCAAGGCGATAGCCGATGTCGGCGCTCAACTCGGCGCCCATTTCGACCAGGATCGCGCGGGCGTTACGTTACGAACTTTGAGTAGCGCGCGGGAACGCAAGCAGGCGTTGGATATCTTCTCTAAGGTCATACAGCACCCTAAGTTTGCTGTAAATGTGCTGGAACGGGAGCAGGCGCGGGTGATTGCCGGATTAAAAGAAGCGGACACAAAGCCGGACCATATTGCCGATCGTGCGTTGATGAAAATGCTCTACGGTAGCCATCCTTACGGCTTACGCGGCTCGGGTGAGGTTGAGAGTATCAGCGCGCTGCGGCGCCAGGATTTATTGGATTTTTACCGGTCCCGTTATATCGCTGCCGATGCAGTGGTATCTATCATGGGGGACGTAAGCCGTGCCGAAGCGGCCGCTATCGCTGAATCGCTAACGAAGGACTTGCCCCAGGGAAAACCTGCGGATATTTTGCCAGCGGTGACACCACCGGTTGCGGAGACCAGAAGAATTATCCACCCTGCTACGCAAAGCCATATATTGCTTGCTTACCCGGGACTTCGCCGCGGCGACCCTGACTATTTTCCACTTCTTGTCGGCAATTACATACTTGGCGGAGGGGGATTTACCTCGCGCCTGATGGAAGAAATCCGTCAAAAACGCGGACTGGCCTACAGCGTGCACAGCCATTTTACTCCGCTTGAAAAGGAGGGGCCGTTCGAAATCGGCCTTCAAACCAGGAAGGAGCAGTCAGATGAAGCGCTCAATCTGACGCGCAAAATTGTGACTGATTTTGTCGCGGATGGCCCGACAAAAGAAGAGCTTGCCGCAGCCAAGCAAAACATTATTGGCAGTTTTCCATTGCGCATGGACAGCAACAAGAAAATCATAGGATATCTCGCGATCATCGGGTTTTACAAGCTTCCACTCACCTACTTGGACGACTACATAAAAGCGGTCGAAAAAGTAACCATTGCCGAGATCACGGATGCTTTTCGGCGCCGTATCAAGCCGGACGGGATGGTGGCGGTTGTGGTGGGGGCGGTGGAAGAAAAATAGAAAACGGCGCCCCTCCTCGGAGGCGAAGTTAAATTCTTGCCGAACGCTTTTTCAAATACTCCATCGCGCGCATGTGATTAAAAACGAAGTTCGCATCATCGGGGGTGAAAGGCGCAGCCGCAAAATCACTTTTCCGAGCCAGACAGATCTGCGTCCCACACCTGATCGGGCGAGAGAGACCGTATTCAATTGGCTGGGGCAGGATCTCAGCGGCAAGATTTGCCTTGATCTGTTTGCAGGCAGCGGGGCGATGGGCTTCGAGGCCGCTTCCCGGGGGGCGGAACGGATAGTCATGGTCGAATCCGATCCTGAAATATTGAAGGCGCTGGAAACTAATTCGCGCAAGCTGGGAGCGAAGCAGATCGAATTCACGGCAATGGATGCGTTAAAATTCATAGGCTCCAATCGACAGCTGTTCGACGTGATTTTTCTTGATCCTCCCTTCCGGCTGGGCCTGCTGCCGAAATTGCTCTCTTTGCTTCCATTGCACCTTGCCGAAGATGGAGTGGTCTATGTGGAAGACGATAATTTTTTAACCCCCGGCGTGGACTGGCTGACGTGGCGTAAAGGACGCGCAGGCAAGGTGTGTTACCAACTATTAAAATCTAACTCCGGCAAGAATGGATAAAGCAATATATCCCGGTACGTTTGATCCCATTACACGTGGCCATGAGGATTTGGTTCGACGCGCGTCACGTCTATTCGACCACGTGGTGGTTGCGGTAGCTGTGAGCAGCGGCAAGAAGCCGTTTTTTGCTCAGGATGAGCGAGTGAAAATGGTGCGGCAGGTGCTGGCGGATTGCGGCAATGTCGAGGTGATGGCGTTTTCGGGTCTATTGATGGAATTCCTGCAACAGCAGAACGCCAGAGTAATTTTACGCGGCCTGCGTGCGGTATCCGATTTTGAATACGAATTCCAGATGGCAGGGATGAACCGTAGTATGTATCCCGACGTTGAGACCGTATTCATGACCCCATCGGAGCAATACATGTTTATTTCCGCCACCATCGTGCGGGAAATTGCATTATTGGGCGGAAATGCGGACAAGTTTGTGCATCCCCTAATCGCCGCGCAGCTTCGGGCAAGAATCGAAACCTGATTTTTTCGAGATCCATATGGCGCTATTGATTACCGACGAATGTATCAATTGCGACGTTTGCGAATCGGAATGCCCCAACGACGCCATCTCCCAGGGGGAAGAAATCTATATGATCAATCCCAGCCTGTGCACCGAATGCCAGGGGCATTTCGAAGTTTCACAATGCGTGGAGGTATGCCCGGTAGATTGCATTATCCTCAATCCGGATATTGTTGAGACAAAAGAGCAGCTACAAGAAAAGTATCTCGCTCTTACCGGGCAGCAAGCTCCTCAGGGATAGGATAACGTCTCGGCCCGAAAATCGCCGTACCCACACGGACCAGGGTTGCGCCTTCTTCGATAGCGACGTCCAGATCCTCCGACATACCCATCGAGATTGTGTCAAGATCATAGCCAGCCTGCTTTAGCTGATCATAGGCCTCCCGAAGCATGCGAAATTGGCTGCGCTGCAGGGCGGTGGCTTTAGTCAGTTCGGGAATGGCCATCACCCCCCGTAATTTCAGACGGGGCAACTCGACAACATGCGCCGCCAGATCTGCGGCCTCCTCGGGGGCCACACCGCTCTTACTTCCTTCCCCGCTCACGTTTATCTGCAAGCATATTTGAAGCGGCGGCAGCGATTCAGGTCTATCTTTCGACAAACGGTCGGCGATTTTTTTTCTATCCACACTATGCACCCAAGAAAAGTTTTCTGCGATGCGTTTTGTTTTATTGCTCTGTATGGGGCCAATGAAATGCCATTCGATGGGCAAATCAGTAAGCACAGAGATTTTTACCAACGCCTCCTGAAGGTAGTTTTCACCAAAAATAGTTTGTCCGGCGGCGAAAGCTTCACGCAGACAACCGGCGGGATTGGTTTTGCTTGCAGCTAAAAGGGTGATGGTTTCCGGTTTCCGGCCCACTTTCTCTGCAATACCGTTGATACGGGTTCTTACATTCTGTAATCCCGAGTCAATGGTTGTTATATTTGGTTCCATATGTTGTCTTTTTTGCTGACCGGGATCTTGGGCATAATCTTGCCCGCAAGGATAAAGGATATTAAGAAGCAATGAATATAGAGCTACTCACC
>JALYOY010000030.1 GCA_030856655.1 Pseudomonadota bacterium
GGTACAGACACCTGCTTGCCGTCGATTTCGAAATTGATCATTGAATACTTGCTCTCGGATTAACACGAGTACATGCAGATAACAAGGAGGCAGCCGACGTTATCCATGCTGTCCGTATGATCACACCATGCATCGCTTGTGCTCTATGTGATATGCAAATTCGTCACGGAAATGCTGAATCATGGCGCGAACTGGCATGGCGGCAGCGTCACCCAGTGCGCAAATGGTACGCCCCTGAATGTTATCGGCAACATTATTGAGCAGATCAAGGTCTTCCATCCGCCCCGTGCCGGTTTCGATACGATGCACTACCCGATACAGCCAACCAGTGCCTTCACGGCACGGGGTACATTGACCACAGGATTCCTCAAAGTAGAAATATGACAAACGCTCCAGCGCTTTCACCATACAGGTGGTGTCATCCATAATGATGACCGCGCCGGAACCCAGCATGGAACCGGCTTTGGCAATGGAATCATAATCCATGTCGGTCTGCATCATGATGTCGCCGGGCAACACCGGCATGGATGAGCCGCCGGGAATGCATCCTTTCAGTTTTCGCCCTCCCCGCATGCCGCCGGCCATTTCCAGCAGCGTTGCGAATGGGGTGCCGAGCGGTATCTCATAGTTTCCCGGCTGGTTGACGTGGCCGGAAACCGAAAAAAGCTTGGTGCCCCCATTGTTGGGCTTGCCAAGTTGCAGAAACTTCTCGCCGCCATTCCGAATGATCCAGGGTACGGAGGCAAATGTCTCAGTATTGTTAATGGTCGTCGGCTTTCCATAGAGGCCAAAGCTCGCCGGGAACGGGGGCTTAAAGCGCGGCTGGCCCTTCTTGCCTTCCAGCGATTCCAGCAGCGCGGTTTCCTCTCCACAGATATAGGCGCCATAACCATGATGATTGTATAGCTGAAAACTGAAATCGGAGCCCAAAATATTATTTCCGAGTAATCCCGCCTCGCGTGCTTCGTCTACTGCCTCCTCCATGCGCTCATAGGTATCCCAGATCTCGCCATGAACGTAGTTGTACCCCGTCTTGATACCCATCGCATAAGCACCGATGATCATGCCTTCTATCAGAATGTGGGGGTTATGATGCATGATGTCGCGATCCTTGAACGTGCCAGGCTCACCTTCGTCGGAATTGCACACCAGGTACTTAGCGCCGTCGTACTGCTTGGGCATGAAGCTCCATTTCAGTCCAGTCGGGAAACCTGCGCCGCCGCGTCCGCGCAAGGCGGATTTTTTTACTTCTTCAATGATTTTTTCAGGCGGAATGCCCTCGCTCAGGATCTTTCTCAGCGCCGCGTAACCCTCGCGCTGCTCATAATGCCTGAGCCTCCAGTTCTCAGGATCCGATGGATTCAGTCCCGTCAGCAGTACCTGCGTAAGCTGAGTCACTTGCTCAACTCCTCCAGCAATTGATCGATATTGTCATTGGACATAAAACTGCACATTCGTTTGTTATTCACCAGGAGCACAGGCGCGTCGCCGCACGCGCCCATGCACTCGCCTTCTTTCAAAGTAAATTTTCCGTCAGCGGTAGTCTGATTAAAACCAATACCCAATTTTTTCCGGATATGAACCACAGAGTCGTTCGCGCCGGACAGAGCGCAGGGTAGATTCGTGCAAATGGTGATCTTATATTTGCCCAGTGGCTTCAGGTTATACATATTGTAGAATGTCGCCACTTCATATACCGCTATCGGCGGCATTCCAAGGTAATGGGCGACAAAATCCATGGTTTCATTGGCCAGCCACCCCTTCTCGTCCTGAGCGATGGCGAGTGCCGACATGACGGCCGACTGCCGTTGATCGGGCGGATATTTGGCAACCTCTCGGTCAATTTTTTTAATGGATTCGACGCTTAACATTTTATCTACTTGCTTAACTGTTAACCTGAACCCGCAGTTGTAGCAAACTCACTAAAAAGGTGAAGGTCAAGTGGCGCACCAAGCTGCCGTGAAACATAACACCGAACTGGCAAACGAGTGAAAAATGAGCCGGCTAACTGCCGAATTTCGGCTTAATGGCATTATCGGTCTATTTCACCAAACACGATGTCCTGGGTACCGATAATAGCCACAACATCGGCGATCATATGGCCACGGGACATTTCATCCAGTGCCGCCAGATGGGGAAAGCCCGGCGCGCGGATTTTCAAGCGGTAAGGCATATTCGCGCCGTCCGATACCAGGTAAATGCCGAATTCCCCCTTGGGATGCTCGACCGCCGCGTAAGCCTCGCCCGGCGGCACGTGAAAACCCTCGGTAAAAAGTTTGAAATGATGAATCAGTTCTTCCATATTCTGTTTCATTTCGACACGTGCAGGCGGCGCGATCTTATGGTTCTCTGTTATCACCGGACCAGGATTCTTGCGCAACCATTCCACGCATTGCCTGATGATACGATTGGACTGACGAAATTCTTCCATCCGTACCAGATAACGATCGTAGCAATCACCATTGACACCTACCGGTATGTCGAAACTCATTCGATCATAAACCTCATAGGGTTGTTTTTTCCTCAAATCCCATTCCACACCCGAACCGCGCAGCATCGGACCTGTAAAGCCCAGCGCTTTAGCGCGTTCGGGCGAGACCACACCGATACCGACTAAGCGTTGTTTCCAGATACGATTGTCGGTAAGCAGGGTTTCATACTCATCCACATACGTAGGAAAGCGGTTGGTAAAATCTTCGATAAAATCCAGCAGCGAGCCCCTACGATTTTCGTTGCGTACGTTGGTGCTTTTTTCGTTATGGATTTTGGATGCCGTGTATTGCGGCATTGAATCCGGCAGATCTCGGTAGACTCCGCCAGGACGGTAGTAAGCGGCATGCATTCTCGCTCCCGACACCGCCTCGTAACAATCCATTAGGTCCTCACGGTCGCGGAAGGCATAGAGGAATACTGTCATTGCCCCTACGTCCAGCGCATGCGCGCCAAGCCACAATAGATGATTGAGTATGCGTGTGATTTCGTCAAACATCACACGGATATATTGCGCACGCAATGGTACCTCAAGCTGGAGCAGCTTTTCGATAGCCATTACATACGCATGCTCGTTTGACATCATGGAGACGTAGTCCAAACGATCCATGTAGGGCACTGACTGAATAAAAGTTTTATACTCGGCCAGCTTTTCGGTCGCGCGATGCAGCAGACCGATGTGCGGATCGGCACGTTGAATCACTTCTCCGTCCAGCTCCAGCACCAGCCGCAGTACTCCATGCGCGGCCGGATGCTGCGGCCCGAAATTCATGGTGTAGTTGCGTATCTCAGCCATGCTTGAAAAACCTTCGCCGCGGAGCTCTCATTCACTATCTCCATAATGTTCTTCGCGGATCACGCGCGGCGTGATTTGGCGCGGTTCGATGCTGACTGGCTGGTAAATCACCCTTTGCTGGTCGGGATCGTAGCGCATTTCAACATTACCGCTTAATGGAAAATCCTTGCGGAACGGACTGCCGATAAATCCATAATCGGTGAGAATGCGGCGCAAATCCGGATGGCCCGTAAAAATAATGCCGTAAAGATCGAATGCCTCGCGCTCAAACCAGTTAGCGGCTGGCCATATATCAATTACCGAATCCAGAACCGGAAATTCGTCATCCTCAGCAAACACCTTGACTCGCACTCTAAAGTTATGGCTGATGGAAAGCAGGTGATACACAACAGCGAAGCGTTTACCCTCCCCCCCGTTTCCAGAGAGGGATTCGGAACCATACGTTGAATAATCCACACCACATAAATCGATGAGGAGCTCAAAATTCAGGTCGGGATGATCACGTAAGGTTTCCATTGCCCGCAACATATCAGTCGAAGACACCGCGATCGTAAGCTCACCCAATCGCTCGCTGGTACCGACAAGTTTAGAGCCCAACGCGTTCTGAAGGCAAAGGGCGAGCGTTTCCAGGCGAGAGGACGACATATAGACTCAGCGGGCGATGGTATTGGTGCGGTGGATCTTGTTCTGAAGCTGAATAATCCCGTAGAGCAACGCTTCCGCAGTTGGTGGGCAGCCTGGGACATAGATATCGACCGGCACGATACGGTCACAGCCACGTACAACAGAATAGGAATAGTGGTAATAACCGCCGCCGTTGGCGCAGGATCCCATGGAAATTACCCAGCGCGGCTCCGCCATTTGATCGTAAACTTTGCGCAGCGCGGGCGCCATTTTATTGCACAACGTGCCGGCTACAATCATCACGTCCGATTGACGGGGGCTTGGGCGAAATACGATACCAAAACGGTCAAGGTCATAGCGGGAGGCGCCTGCCTGCATCATTTCCACTGCACAGCATGCGAGACCGAAAGTCATCGGCCACATGGACCCGGTACGTCCCCAATTAATGACATTATCGAGGCCCGTGGTGACAAACCCTTTTTCCATCATGCCGTTTGTGTTCATAGCATTAATCCCATTCCAGAGCGCCTTTCGTCCATTCGTAAATAAAGCCAACGACGAGGATGCCCAGAAAAACCATCATAGCGGCAAAACCGAATAAGCCGATCTCGTTCAACACTACCGCCCAGGGAAACAGGAAGGCAATTTCCAGATCGAACAAAATAAACAAGATGGCTACAAGATAGTAGCGCACGTCAAACTTCATGCGCGCATCTTCGAATGCTTCAAAACCGCATTCGTAAGGGGAAAGCTTTTCGCTGTCGGGATGATTGGGCGCAAACAACCAGCCAAGCGCCATTGGCACTACACCGACGGCAAGCCCAATCAAGATGAATAGCAGAATTGGAAAATAATTTTCGAGCATCAGTATAATCAAAAATAAAGGACCAGACCAGGTACCATTTATGCCTACGCATTGTTTTACCCTGAATCAAGCCCTACCCATAGATTGGTGCCGACGGCGAGACTCGAACTCGCACAGCTTTCGCCACCGCCCCCTCAAGACGGCGTGTCTACCAATTTCACCACGTCGGCCGCGCAGCTTGAGTTCTAGTCAGAGGCTTAACTACGTTAGAACACAGCTTCAACCAATTGTTCAATTAACGCATAATCAAAATCATTTTGGTATTTCCGTAGCCTTGGAGGGCTCCCCATCCGCTGGAACTGCCGGGGCCGATTCCACTTTGGAGGGTTGGACCGGTATCGCTTTGTCCATAATGCCCCCACTCTCGGTCCTGTTGCTGGAAAGGTATGTAAGCCCAAGACTCGTAATGAAAAACACTGCAGCGAGCGCACCGGTCGTCCTGCTCAGAAAATTTGCCGAACCGCTGGCGCCAAATAGGCTGCCCGACGAACCGCTGCCAAAGGCGGCACCCATATCGGCGCCTTTTCCGTGTTGCAGTAAAACCAGGACGATTACGCTAATTGCCGACACCACATGAACTACCCAGATAACTGTTTCCACCGCCTACTCCAGAATGAGTTAATTTTTTGCCGCACGGCAAATTGAGACAAATTCTTCGGCAACGAGCGAAGCGCCGCCAATCAATCCGCCGTCGATATCGGCCATGGAGAATAATTCCTCGGCATTATTTGCCTTGACGCTGCCACCATAAAGAATTTGCAATCCGCCCGCCACTGCGGAGTTGTGAGCCCCTATTCTGTCCCGAATAAAGGCATGTACATCCTGAGCCTGTGCAGGCGTGGCGGTTTTGCCGGTTCCGATCGCCCATACCGGTTCATAGGCCAATATCGATTGGGCCAGCGCATCTACGCCCACCAATCCGATTATTGCGTCCAGTTGCGCTGCCACCACTTCCTCGGTAATGACCGCCTCGCGCTGATCCAGCGTTTCGCCAACGCATAGGATAGGTATCAATCCAGCCACCTGAGCCGCCTTGAACTTAAGCGCCACCGTATGACTATCTTCAGCGTACAAGGCACGCCGTTCCGAGTGACCAACGATTACGTAGCGACAGCCGAAATCCGTTAGCATGGCTGCCGACACCTCACCCGTATAGGCTCCCTTGTCATGCTGACTCACATTCTGGGCACCCCACTTAAGATGGGTATCCTGCAACAATTTTTGCGCCTGCGAAAGATAAGGATAAGGCACACATACCACAAGATTGGCTCCGTGCAGATCTGCTGTTCCCGCGACAACTGCATCCAACAGGATTCGATTTTGCACGGCTTCGCCATGCATTTTCCAGTTGCCCGCAACCAGTTTCGCACGCATAGCCATTATCGCCGCCTTTATCCTTCAAAGCTGCGAATGTTACCTGTGAATGGATACCGGGTCAATCGGGACAGCCTCTCGCAACAAGGAACGTCCGAACAAGCTCCCTCGCGAGCGTTGTCGCCAAAATCGAGGGAGTCATAAGGAGCGGAACGAAGAAGGAGCGGAGCGAAGGTCATAGCTCGGCCTCGACCGCAAGGGGGCACCTTGACCACGACCGTCCCCTCGCGCTTACACCGCTCTGGGTCGCGTCATCTTCCTAACGGCACCGTTCCGCGCTGCGGCCACCCGTTCGGCTGGTGCCCTCTATTCTTCATTCAATCCTTGCGCCGTCGTTGCGCCCACGTAAAGTTATGAGAGGTTCCTTAGCCAAAACGTCCGGTAATGTAGTCTTCCGTCTGTTTATTTTTGGGTTTGATGAAAATAGTATCGGTGACATCGAATTCTATTACCTCGCCCAAGTACATGTAGGCGGTGTAGTCCGATACACGCGCAGCCTGCTGCATGTTGTGGGTAACGATGAGAATGGTCACCTTGTCTTTCAGGTCGGCGATGAGTTCCTCAATACTGGCTGTGGCAATAGGGTCAAGCGCTGAAGTAGGTTCATCAAACAATAGGATTTCGGGGTCCGTGGCAAGCGCCCTTGCGATGCACAGGCGTTGCTGTTGGCCGCCGGAAAGATTGTAGGCAAGCTGCTTCAAACGATCTTTTACTTCGTCCCAAAGTGCCGCGTCACGCAGAGCCTCTTCCACTTTCTCATCCAGAACGGCTCGCTGCCTTACACCTCGAACTCGCAGGCCATAAGCAACGTTTTCATAAATCGATTTTGGAAAAGGATTGGGTTTCTGAAATACCATGCTGACGCGCATTCGCACTTCAATTGGGTCCACACTGCGGGAAAGAATATTGACATTGTCCGGATGAAGAATAATGTCACCTACGTAACGATTGCCGGGGTAAAGGTCATGCATGCGGTTGAAGCAGCGCAGAAAAGTGGACTTGCCGCAACCGGACGGCCCGATTAACGCGGTTACTTGTTTTTCATGCAGCACCATGTTGATGTTTTTAAGCGCATTGAATGCGCCATAATAAAAACTTAAATCTCTGACTTCGGATTTGTACCGGGATGGCGGGGTATCCACAATGGGGCTATCCTCTGTAGGATTCCCTACCATTTGATGCTTTTACGCATGCGATAGCGCAAATAGATAGCGAGGCCGTTCATAGTGAGGGTCATTACTACCAGAACCAAGCCCGCCGCCGCCGCGTTCAACTGGAATTCCTCTTCGGGACGCGATATCCAATTGAACATCTGGATCGGCATCACAGTAAATGGCGCCATGAGCCATTCGGAAGACAGAAAAGGAAATTCGGTTTTAAACGGAGATGGCGGCAAAAAAGCAATAAAGGTCAGCGCTCCAATAGTGATAATAGGCGCTGTTTCTCCAATTGCACGAGCCAGACCAATAATAATGCCCGTCAAAATACCCGCCGCAGAATAAGGAAGCAGATGATCGGAAACGGTTTGCCACTTAGTTGCGCCAAGCGCATACGCGCCCTCGCGAATGGCCACCGGAATGGCGCGTATGGCCTCACGAGTCGCAACGATCACTACAGGCAAGATCAATAATGCCAACGCAAGGCCTGCTGACAAAATGCTCTGGCCAAATCCCAGTTGATGCACAAACAGGCTCAATGCAAGCAGTCCATAGATGATGGATGGCACGCCGGCAAGATTGGTGACGTTAATTTCGATGATCTCGGTAATGAGATTTTTCGATGCGTATTCTTCCAGATAAATACCCGCTCCGATACCCATCGGCACGGCCGCTACAGCCGTCACCAACATTACCAAGGTGGTGCCGACCCAGGCCGACAATATACCTGCTGACGCTGCGCGCCGCGATGGGAAAGAAGAAAAAAAATCCCATGATAGACGGGGCATTCCGTCAATAAGCATGTGGGCAAATAACGCCATGAATGTCAGTACCGCAATCATCAGCACCAATACTCCGGTAATCATGAACATCAGATCCCAAAGTTTATGGCGCGCAATGATGGCACGGATCTCGTTCAGGTTTTTATCACTTCCCATTAACCAGACCCGAGAAAAGGCAAAAAAGCGTGTTCGTCAGAAGCCCAACCCCTGCACCAGAAAAGACGTGACAGATCACGTGATTTACCGGAAATAAGCAATCGCATCGGGTTCAATATATTTCACGATAACGCTTGCGTAGAATATGACCGATGATATTGAATGCAAGCGTCAATAAAAGCAATGTAAGTCCCGCAGCAAAAATGGTCTGATAGCCAATGCTGCCATGTGGCAAGTCACCCAAGCTTACCTGTACGATATAGGCGGTAATGGTAGCCGCTGGCTCCATCGGATTCCATGTAAGATTAGGTTGCATGCCGGCTGCTATCGCTACCACCATGGTTTCACCCACGGCACGGGAGATGCCGAGAATATAGGCAGCGGCAATGCCGGAAAAAGCTGCAGGCATTACGACCCGAATGGCGGTCTGGAATCGCGTAGCGCCCATTGCGTAAGAGCCTTCGCGCAAGTGCATGGGTACTGCACGCATTGCATCTTCCGCCATGGAACTAACATAGGGGATAATCATGATACCCATTACCAAACCGGCGGAAAGCAAGCTAAAACCCGGCAATTCAGGAAAAATCTTTTGCAGCAGGGGTGTAATAAACAATAACGCGAAGTAACCGTATACGACAGTTGGTACACCGCCTAACAGCTCAAGAAATGGTTTGGCAACTTCACGCACCGCAAACGGTGCAAATTCGGAAAGATAGATGGCGGTTATGGTACCCATCGGAATTGCTACCGATAACGCCACGGCGGAACTCACTACAGTACCCGAGATCAGCGGCAGGATGCCGTAGTGAGCATCATCAAACAGCGGCGTCCATTGGGTATCAGTAAGAAAATTCCAAAGCGAAACGTGTTCAAAAAATACAAACGACTCTTTCACCAGCATGATTACGATGGCCACGGTAATTGCAACTGAAATAAATGCCATCAGGAACAACAAGGCTTCAATCAGGCGCTCGCCTAAATGACGGCGATAACTATAACCAAGTCTTCTAGACTGCGTGGTTTCGGCGGGAGATTGTGCAGTCACAGGCAGATGCATTCTGAAGAGGGGCGTTTCCTTGCTAGGACGTTCCTGAAGCCGGCCTACATATTACGATGGATATGTTACAGTCTTGTGACACAATTCGGAGGGAGACGGATGGAGAGAATGGGCGGACCGGTCAGACCTGTGCGAGGGTTGGCAGACCAGGGGCAAATCAAAGAGTGACCGAGACCCATTTGATAATCACGAATCCTTACAATTTGCACTTATCCTCAGCGCTAGCAATACAAGTATTCCCAGCAAGCCGAATTAGCCTGATAACTGAATTTATTTGCCGGCTTGCTTAATTAACTTGCAACAGCTTCTTTTTATCTTGGGGCGTTCTGGAAGGAAATTTACTGAATTTTGGATGGAAGCAGGTTTCACTGTAAACTGATAACTTTCCTATAGCAGTCCGTATGCCATCAAGCGGAATACACCCCCCATCTCCGGCAAAAGGCACGGGTCAGTTCAATAATGAACGCGGAATGACAGCAAATGGTTATGGGCGAGATGTATAGCTAATTTGGCATCGGATCAATTAAAGCAAAAACTGCCGGGCGGTATCACTCCTCCTCATCCTCGTCGTCATCTTTTTCTTTCTTTTCGGCCTTGAGCACCAGCTTGCCTTGAGTGCGGCTGGCATTGAGGTCGGTCTCTGGGGCTTCCTTGTGCACCAGGTTCTGAT
>JALYOY010000042.1 GCA_030856655.1 Pseudomonadota bacterium
ACCTTGACGTGGGACTCAAGCTGGATGTCGAGTCAACGGTTTCACTGCAGGATGAGGTGTCGATGAAAGTCAGTCTTGAGGTAAGCAATATCGTCAGGGAAGTACCGGTAACCGGAGGCGGGCTTGCCTATCAGGTTGGCACCCGTACCGCAGCCACCACGCTGGCGCTGAAAGACGGTGAAACCCAGATTCTGGCAGGGCTGATCAGCGACGATGAGCGTATTACTTTCTCGAAGATTCCAGGACTAGGGGATTTGCCCTGGGTGGGTAAACTGTTTGTGAACAAGAACCACGTCCGCAACAAGACCGAGATCGCGCTCCTGATAACGCCACGTATTGTACGTAATATTGCACGGCGGGCAAAAGCAGACAGCGAGTTTCATTTTGGCACAGAGAACACTGTGGGGGTTCCACCGGTAACTATCGGCAAGGTAGCGGCACGGTCGCTGGCGATATCATCCTCATCCCCGGCAGGCACAGCGGTGGCCCGCGACATGCAGCGGCCCCCTCCTCGCGATGAGTCTCAGGCGGCGCGTGCGGCGCCCACCCCTGAACCCGCGTCCACGGTGCTTTCTTTGGTTGCGCCGGAGCAGGTATCGTCGGGCAAGGATTTCGGGGTTAGCATTAGCTTTGCCGGCGCTGAAAGCTTGCCCGCTGCCGAACTGGAACTGAATTATGACGCCAGCATGCTTGAAGCGCTGGATGAAGGAGAGAAATCCGGAACACGCCTGTTGAAGCTGGGTAAGGGAGGGGGCGCGGTGGATCTGCGGTTCAAGATTATTGCGCAAAAACCGGGCACAACCGAAATTGCAATTAAGAGCGTTACTTTCCAGGGTGAAAGCGAAAGTCCAAACCCGCAGGTTACGCTGCCGCCGGCGGCGAACATCGAGATTCGTTGATTCATTGGCATAGCGCGCAAATGAATTCGATAAGCAGCCCGCCAAGCAACAGCGGCTTTACCCTCGTCGAACTGATGATAGTGGTAGCCATCATGGCGGTGCTGGCTTCATCAGCTATGCCGTTGTACGAACTCACTGCACAGCGCGAAAAAGAAAAAGAATTGCGGGTGGCGCTGCGGCAAATCCGGGAAGCGCTCGATGCCTACAAACGGGCAATGGGCGATGGGCGTGTTGCCAGGAAAGCGGACGAATCGGAATACCCGCGCAAGCTGGAGGATCTGGTAGCTGGGGTGCCCGATGCCAAGGATCCGGAGAAGCGCAAGATCTATTTTTTGCGTCGGATGCCGCGTGATCCCATGTCTGACGATCTTGCGCTATCTGATGCGGATACTTGGGGTAAGCGCGCTTATGAAAGCCCGCCGGACAATCCGCAGGCAGGGGACGATGTTTTCGATGTTTACTCGCGTTCCCAGCAAATCGGTTTGAATGGCATTGCTTACGATAGGTGGTGAGCGGATGTGCCAAGCGGAGTCCCGTTTATTTTGAAACAGAGACAAGGTCATGGGAGAGTTCACCCCACATCGCCGGTAAATTGGATTCATGCCGGTTTTACGCTGATCGAACTATTGGTCGTAATGGCAATCATTGCAACCCTGCTGAGCATCGTCGCGCCCAGGTATTTTAATTCGCTCGACCGGTCCAAGGAGGCCGTGTTGCGGCAGGACCTCGCCATCATGCGAGATGCCATCGATAAATTTTATAGTGATACCGGAAAATACCCAACCGAACTGGCCGAGCTGGTGGAGAAGAGGTATTTACGTGCTGTTCCGGTGGATCCGCTGACAGAAAGCGCGGCAACTTGGGTTGCCGTTCCGTCCCCCGGGGGGGGCGCTGGCGTTTACGATGTGCGTAGTGGGTCACCTGAGCAGGCAAAAGATGGCACATTTTACGAGGCGTGGTGAAGGGGAGCCGTGAGACATGGACGCGGAAAGAGGGTTCACTTATATCTGGATGCTCTTCGCCGTTGCACTGGCCGGTATCGTTCTGGCTGGCACAGGACAAATATGGCAAACCGAGGTCCGGCGGGAGAAAGAAATGGAGCTCATGTTTGCAGGAGAACAATTCAGGCAGGCGATCGGGTCTTACTACGAGAATTCACCGGGGCTGCCCAAGCGTTACCCGGATTCGCTGGAAAAATTACTTTCGGACGATCGTTTCCCAACAGTCAGGCGGCATTTGCGCAAGATTTTTTTCGATCCGATGAGGAATATGGCCGAATGGGGGCTGATCAGGAAGCCGGGCGTCGGAATTATCGGGGTCTATAGCCTTTCAAATCGGAAGCCATTTAAACGAGCCAATTTTCACGAGCGCTATGCCACTTTCGCCGATGCGATGAGCTATCAGGATTGGGCATTCGTCTATACTCCCGGAGGAACAGGCAGCACTGTGCAGCAGCCGGAATCACAAACTCAGTCTCGGCCTCAATCAAAACCTCAATCTCAATCTCAACCAAAACCGCAAGCAACCCCAAGCGCAACCGGAGGGGTCGCGTTCGCCGGCTTCACCCGGGCCATCGTCGACAGCCGATCCTGCCTCCCAATCGCCAGGTCCTCCCCTCCCGTATTAATCGTACTCCGGCGAAAAATCTCCTCGTGCCGCAGCCCGGCATCGGATTCACTATCCTTGAAGGGTGCTGGCTAAAGCGCGTCTCCAAAGTCCAGGCCTGTCATCGCAGCCACATGAGCCTACGGCATGATCCTTTTAGCCTATGCGATGTTCATGAATGTGACACGCAAGCTTAATTATTTTGTCATCCAGTTCACTGAGAATAGGAAGGCTTTTCAAGTTGAGCAAAAAAACAACTGTGCCGATGTTTGTGGCCAGGCATGCGGCGTAAATAATCAAGGCATAAGAAACATGGGGGGAGCCATTACTCTGACGGAACGGGAGATGGAATATCTGTTCCGAATCATCGATTCATCAACCTCCATTTTCCGGCGCCATCAGTTTTTCCTCTGGGCACAAGGCGAATTGCAAAGCCTTTTACCGCACGGCATGCTCATATGCGTTTTCGATGACGGATCCGGACAGTCGATCAGCATCGAAAAGTTTAGCCGCACCGATATCAGCGCAATTGAATTTTCTGAGCTTTGCCGACCGGACGGAGGAATTGTATTCCGTGTCATGTCAGCTTGGAGCGCAGGCAGAAATCAGCCTCTCCTACTTTGTCCGCATAACCCAAACGGCATTGCATACAAGCATTTTGCAAATGATCTCAAGCGTCACGATCTGGAGCGCGTCGCGGCGCACGGAATGTTCGATGCCAATGGCCGGACGAGCAGTCTATTCGTGTTTACGCAAATTTCCGGTGCGTTAACCGAGCGCCACGCATACTTTCTCGAACTACTGGTGCCTCACCTGCATATGGCGCTGGTGCGTATGCTTTTCCATGAACGGCATCACCAGCACGGTGCTATAGCGGGAAAAAGCAGAAAACTCATCACGGACCGGGAGACGGAAGTCTTGCGCTACGTGCAGATGGGAAAGAACAATCTTGAAATCGGGGACTTGCTCAATATCAGTCCGCTTACCGTTAAAAACCATATTCAAAAAATCCTGCGCAAGCTGGATGTCAACAACCGGGCTCATGCGGTAGCCAAGGCGATGGCGTTGAAGATCACGATATAGGACCTGTCGGAGTTGAAGAAGAATTGAAGCCGATTTCCTGTTAAGTCCGACCGGCTGTTAGAGCGATCATAGTCCGAACGCTTCATGAAAAGCCTTCCGAAAGATCGATTTATCGTCACATAAGATCTTCATTATATAAGAGCAATTGAAAGCAGAGATCGATGTGGTCAGGCGTCGTGGTGCATAGAAAAAATAGATAGAAGGTACTACAAAACCACGGTTGGGTTTCATAAGCGCTTAACGATGGGTGCTTATAGTGGCAGGCGTCCGGTAAGAAGTCAGGCACTTCCCGCCGGTCGGGGGACAAGGCCAAACCCGTTGCGAAGCGGGGACGGAAAGCTGCGGGTCTACGCGCAAGCGGAGGCAGCCGGGTTGCTCCGGGAGGTTGATCAGATGGAGCGTGAATCTAAGGGTCAGCCGGTCGGATTTAGATATTCGGTGCAACTCGTTAACTATATAGGGAGTATCAGCATGAAAATGAATTTTAAACTTAAGGCGCTTGCGGTTACCGCCACCATGGTCGCGTCGGTGGCAGCCTCGGCTCCAGCCTTTGCCGCCATGGATGGCGGCGTCTCCGGCAATGGCGAACTCCTGCTCAACGTTCGTTATTACGGCGGCGCTTCCGCCACCACCGGGGATGACGACATTTCTGCTTTGTTCGACCTCGGCTTCACAATGAACGACATGCTTGACGCCAACGCCCAAGCCGGTTTCAGCAAAAGCTGGGACCTCAGTGGCGGCACTTACGGAGCCTCATGGAATCAACTGATGAGCTTTGTCGGTCCCGCTAACGCGAACCTTGTTGAATTCAGTGTTATTGCTCTGGATAGCACCGGCCTCAATACCGCCGGCGGTTCGCGTTATCTGACGACAGGAAATGGGGATACCTACCCCAGCCTGGGAAATACAAATCTGAAAGGGTTTCAAAACATGGAAATGTATATCGATGCCAACAACAGCCGCGGCACTCACGCGACGGATGCCAATGGCGCAAGCGTTGCCACGCCGACTGACCCTTCCAACACGTTCTTTGGCGCGATTAATGGCTTCGGGCAGGGGGATACCTGGTTGCAGAAAACCACTGTCGACACCACCCAGCCGTTGGGTACTGAGCAAAATTTCTGGTTTCTGACGACATCTTCCACTTCCACCCTCGCCCAAGCCACCAAGACTCCTTTTGGCGTTGACCTGAATAATGATGGGGTTATCGGGGTGGGCGAACACACCAAAATTCTGTTGACTGACACTGGCGCCCTCAGCATCACCAGCCCAGTGCCTGAAGCCGATACCTGGGCCATGCTGCTGGCCGGGTTGGGCATGCTCGGCATGATGGTTCGTCGCCGGACGGGAATCTAAGCCCGCTGCCACCTGCTTTTTCCATCCGCTTCTGCTCCCATTTAGGGAATCAGAGAGAGGATTAATATGCATATCAACCAGTTAAAAAGGATATCAATATGAAAATGAAACTGAGTAAAATTGCTCTGGCCGTGGCGGCGCTTGGCATGACCCCGGTTGCTTTCGCCCTGACCCCTGCTCAGATCGCCGCCGGCCCCACCACCTATGTGTGGCTGTCGGGCGCATCCGCTCCCACCAATACCGTGTTCCGTAGCGTGCTGTCGCTTTGCAACGGGCTGGCTGGCAACGGCGGTACCAATGATGCGCACATGTACCTCGAAAGCACCGGTACCGAACCTGGCAGGGGCAGCGGCGACAGGGTCGCCTACGCCTGCACCATGAGTTCCGCAGCCGGTTCGCTGGCAGGCCAGAAAGTGGTGGTTTACCATACTGTTGAAGGCGGTTCCTTCAATGCCTATGCCCCGCATCTGAGCATGGCTGGTGAGCCGAACCCCAACGGTTATTTGCCTGGCAATATCAGGCGCATCAATAACCTGGCATTGCTTGGAGGCGGCGGCAAATGTGCGGCGGGCGGTGCTGCCACGACCAGCGTCACGCTGAACGGCGTAGCCTATCCTATTGGGCGCTACAATAACTGCAGTGACACGGTTACCAAAACCTTCACCGCTTCGCTTAAAGGTGATGCTGCCGCCCTTCCCGGTCAGAGTTATCCCGATGGCGGCTTTTCCGACACCGAGTACCTGATTAACCAGCTGAATCTGGAAATTGGGCGGGGCCTGAGCGAAATCGGTAGCGAAGTATCGACCAACATTGGCCAGGCCTTCGGGGTGGGGGTGAGCTATCCGCTGTACCTTCAGTTGCAGAAGAATGATGTTGCCGCCGGTACACTGGCCGCCAATTGCGATGACGGTTCCGCCAGCGCGCCCAATCTGACCCCCGCCTGCCAGCCCAGCCTGCCAGCCCAGCGTTACACTGCTGTTGCGAACAGAGACTCGATTGGCGGCGTAGACGGTAGTCTGTTTGGCGGCCCTGCCGGTTCCATAGTTAATCTGGTGCGTCGCGTGCCCACTTCCGGTACCCAGTCTGCTTCCAACTTGCGCTTCCTCAGCAAACCCTGCGCCACCGGGATACCACAGGGCGCACTGGAGCCGGCACGCGTAACAGATAGCACCCCGACAGCGGTAGTGACCGAGCAGTCCGGAACAGGCGGCGTGAAGAGCGGACTGAATACGGCAACCGGGGCGGGCCAATTCGCCTTGGGCGTGGTGTCCATGGAAAATACCCCGGCGCCCACTGCCACAACCGACCGTTGGGCGTTCGTCAAGCTGGATCGCGTCTCTCCCAACACCGATGCCCAGCAGCGCGCTGAGGCGATGGATGGTTCTTACAACTTCTGGTATGAACTGGCGGCGTTCACTGCCGGTGGTTCGGTCAGTCCCGCCAGCGCCAGTGGGGCGGCACTGGTCGCGGCAGTCGCCACCACGTTGGGTGAAAGCGATCTGAAAGGTATCTTTGCCACGCCGGTGGCCGGTTCAAGCGGCCCCACATCCAAGGGTGCGCGTCTCGGCAACTCCTGCCAGCCTGCGGTCCAGTAGGTGTCGCGCTAACGGATGGTGCAATGCCGTCCTGTTATCCGGGACAGTTCCTTCGGGGACTGTCCCATTTGTGCTTATGGGAACGGTTCAGGCAGGTTGGATATTGTGCGAATGATTAGGGAAGCTGCGAGTAAGCCCCAGATTTTTCCGGCAACGCGTTCCATGGAGGGCTTATTGAGATTCCTTGGCAAGGCGTTGCGGGCGGGATGCTTGATTTGCCTGGCGGGATGGATGCCTTTGTCCCATGCACAATCTGCGCAACCTATGCAACCTGCTCAATCTGAGCAACCTGCACAACCTACGCAATTTGATGTATTCGAATATCGGATCGAGGGTACGACGTTATTGCCTGTCACGGTGGTGGAGCAGGCGGTTTATCCTCATCTGGGCGAAAAAAAAACATTGGAAGAGGTGGAACAGGCGCGCGAGGCGCTGGAACGTGCCTATCATAGTGCGGGCTATCTGACGGTTCTGGTGAGTATTCCGCAGCAAAAGGTAGAGGACGGAATAGTCAGGCTGGCAGTGACCGAAGCAAAGGTGAAGCGTCTGCGCGTGGTCGACTCGCGCTATTTTAGCCTGGCTGACATCAAGGCCGGGTTGCCGGAGCTGGCGGAGGGTAAGGTGCCAAACTTTCCCGAAATGCAGAAACAATTGGCGAACCTGAATCGCTCGGCAGATCGTAGGATTACGCCGGTTTTAAGGGCCGGAAAAACCCCAGGCACAGTGGAGGTCGACCTTAAAGTGAAAGATCAGCTGCCGCTGCATGGCAATATAGAATTGAATAGCCGCCAGATTCCGAATACGACGCTGACACGGCTCAGTACAACCGTGAGTTGGGACAACCTGTGGCACAAGCAGCATAGCCTTGCGCTGACGGGGTTGGTAGCGCCGGAGAATCCGGATGAGAGCAAGGTTTTTTCCGGCAATTACACCATGCCGGTGGCGGGAGGCGGTTTTCTCGCTTTATATGCCATATATGCTGCATCAGATGTTGCTTCACTGGGCGCGCTCAATGTGCTGGGCAATGGCAAGATCTTTGGCGGGCGCTATATTCTGCCGCTGCCGGGAAGCGAAAGATTCTTCCACACCGCAATGCTAGGGGTGGATTACAAGGATTTTGGCCAGAGCGTGAATCTTATTGAGGGCGGAAACTTCAACACGCCCATCACCTATCTGCCCTTCACCGCGGGTTGGGACGGCACCTGGCTGGCGGAAGGGCGTATCACCAAGTTTGGAGTATCCCTGAATTTTCATGCGCGTGGATTGGTCGGAGACGAAGCGGAATTTGCCAACAAGCGCTTCAAGGGACGCCCCAATTATGTATTTCTGCGAGGCAATTTTTCACATATCCAAACTTTCCGCCAAGGCTGGGGATTGCAGGGGCGCGCCGCCTGGCAGATCGCGGCGCAGCCGCTCATTGCCAACGAACAGTCTATCGTCGGCGGCATCAATACGGTGCGCGGCTATCTTGAGGTTGCCGCGCTGGGCGACGACAGCGCTACGGCCGGAGTGGAAATCTTTACGCCCAATTACGCCAAGCATCTGGTCGCTGCGCTGGATGAATTCCATCTGCTGGCCTTTATCGATGGAGGGCACGTGCGGGTGAAACAGGCATTACCCGGGCAAACTGATCAATTCGATTTGCTGGGTACCGGGGTGGGCCTGCGTCTCAAGGCCCGGCATGGTTTAACAGCTGACTTTGCCTGGGCGATGGCGCTGGAAGAAGTCGGCAGGACCAGAGTAGGCGATAAACGCGTGCACTTCACAGTGCGGCATGCATGGTGATGCGGAACGATGAGGATCGAAAGGGCGAGTGGTCAAGCAGTATCCTGAGAGAATAAAAAATTAGCGTAATCGCCCAAGACACAAATCGGACGGCATAAATCGAGGTGCTCGACCGCACGCAACAGAACAGGAGACAAAATGAATTGCAAACTCTACAAGTTAATTTTTAGCGCCACTTTAGGCATACTGGTTCCCGCGGCGGAAACGGTACGCAGCCGCGGCAAGGCGGCGGGCACGGCACTGCTGTTGACGGCAGGGTTGCTGCTAGGGCCCACCGCGCAGGCGGAGTTGCCGATACCCTGCGCGGCGGGTTGCGGTGCGGAGATTCCCGGTTTCGTTACCGCAGGTCAGGCCGACTACCACATCCAGGGCCTTCAAGCCTTAGTCAACCAGGTGGGTGACAAGGCCATTCTCAACTGGGAAAGTTTTAACGTCAGCCCCGGTCACTCGGTGCAATTCCAGCAGGTGGAAAACCTGGCCGCGAAGAATTTGGTACAGGGCGCGAATTTCACTACCCTCAATCGTGTCTGGGACAACGATCCCAGCGTGATCGCCGGCATCCTCAGCCAGGCGATGGGGCAAAAGGCGAATATCATTCTGGTCAATACCAATGGCATCGCCTTTATGGGCACATCCCAAGTGAATCTCAACAGTTTCACCGCCAGCAGTCTGGATATCAAAGACAGCTTCATTCTCAATGCCTTTCTGACTACCCAGAAAACGGCGCCGCAATTCGAAGGCACGGGCGGTTTCATCAAGGTCTTCGAGGGCGCGCGTATCACGGCGGGCAGCCAGGGGCGGGTAATGCTGATCGCGCCGACAGTCATCAATAAGGGAACGGTAGAGGCACCGGATGGGCAGGTGATTGCCGCGGCAGGCACCAAGGTGTTTTTGCGTTCGGCTTCGGCTGCGCTTGCAGATGCCAATGTGCGCGGCCTGCTGGTGGAAGTGGACAGCCCGGCTGGTATCGTTGATTTCGAGACCGCCAATGCCGCCATCAAAGACGGCAGGCTGGATGGTAAGGCAGTGGCACTGAAAGAGTTCGCGCAGGACAAACTCGGCCATGTCACCAACCTGGGCGAACTGAGCACCCCCCGCGGCAATGTCACCATGGTAGGTTACGCCGTCAATCAGCAAGGGATCGCGCGGGCGACGACCTCGGTGATTGCCAATGGCTCGGTGTATCTGCTGGCGAAGGATGCCGCTGATGCGCAAGACCATTCGACGCGTGGCGGCCGCGCGGTTCTCGGTGCCGGCAGCCTGACGGAGATATTGCCGGATGTTTCCGACAATACCGGCGTGCTGGACGGATTGACGGGCACGGGACTCGTGCTCCCCTCTCAGGTAAGGGTGCTGGGACAGGATCTGAGGATGGAGAACGGCGCAGTGATTAATGCACCGGCTGGCGGAGTGGATTTTTTCGCTATGGACAATCCCAGTTTGCTTTTTGCGTCTGATGATCCGTTTAAACAGATAAACGCGCCAGTTTCCGGCTTTGCACGAGTTCACATTGCGGGCGGCGCCCACATCAACGTGGCCGGGCTGGAAAACGTGGCAGTCTCTACGGCACGAAATGGGGTGGAAGTCGAGTTGCGAGGGGATGAGCTGAAAGACTCCCCGGTCAATCGCGAAGGCCCGATTCGCAGCCAGAAAGTTTATGTCGACATCAACCGCGCCCTGGCCAACGCCAACACAGGCACGCCCACCCTGATCGCCAAGGACAGCCTGCAATCGTACCAGGGCCGTCTCGAGCGCACGGTCGCTGAACGTTCGACCGAGGGCGGCACGGTGCGCGTGAGTTCGCAGGGCGAAACCATTATCGAATCCGGCACTGTAATCGATCTTTCCGGCGGCAGCCTCAACTATACGCCGGCCAACGTAAAGACCACGCTGCTGTTTTCCCGAGGGTTATTGACCGATATCGCCGGCGCCCGCGCCGATGTGCGTTACGACGGCATTGCCACCCGTTACGTACAGGATTTCGGACGCTGGAACGTGAAAGAGGTGATTGACCTGGGACAGACCTATAATTTCGACCCAGGCTATACTGAAGGCAAGAACGCGGGGGCACTGGAAGTCATCGGTTTTCGCGCAAACGTGATGCAGGCCGACATTCACGGCCGTACCATCGTCGGCGAAGTGCAGCGTGACATCGGCATCGTGCCTGGCGGCGCACGCCTGACCGTGGGTATCGACCCGATAGCGAATAGCCTTAGCGGACTTGACTACAAGCTGAACCAGCGGATCGAGCTAAGCGGCGCGGGTGGTAGGCTGCCGGCCGGGTTTAAGTTCGGCGATGCACTCTCGTCCGATCTTGTCAATACCTTGAGCCTTAATCCCGCGTTGCTAGGCAAGGACAAGGTTGCCGATCTGGAAATTTTCAACAATCAGGCGGCGGCAGTGCGTGAGGCTTTGCGTATCCCGCAGGGCGGCAGCGTGCATATTACTGCGCAAGGATTAAGGATCGGCGCCGATATCGATGCCCCAGGCGGCTCGATTGTGCTCGATGCGCGCAGAAATGACATCAATATTGTATCAGATCCATTGGATGTGGTCGTGGCCGATGGCGTGAAGCTGTCGGCACGAGGGGCCTGGGTAAACGAATTGCGCGGAGTGCCCGCTGGATCGGGTGAGGTCGCGCTGGTACACGGCGGCAAAATCGCTCTCTCGGCGGTCGACAACCTTGCGCTGGGACAAAACACGCTGCTGGATGTCACCGGCGGCGGCCGGCTCAAGGTGGATGGTGGAGGCGGCGTCATCGCGGGTAACGGCGGCGACATCAGCCTGTCCGGCAACGCGGTGTCGGGCGTTGGTGAGGATGTCCGTGGTTATGGCATCGGCAGCGGCGGCACGCTCACGATTTCCAGCAATAAAATTCAGATCGGCGGCACGCCGGACAGCACCGCCGGCACGGTCAATTTGGATGCAGGGTTTTTCGGACGCGGCGGTTTTGCCAATATCAACCTTGCCGGGCTGGAGCGCCTGACCTTATCCGAGGGTGTGAGGATTAAACCCACCGTCCTCAGCCTGGAATTGCAGCCTGACTATACCTTGCGGCCAAGCGGCAGCAGGGTGGAAAATTTTACTCGCCAGATTAGGCTGGATGATCTGGTGCGCCAGCCGGCGAATCTAAGCCTTGCTGCGAAAGATGCCGAGAACCGGGCCGGCGACCTGTTGATCGGTACGGGCGCGCATATCGAGGCCGACCCCAAGGCAAAAATTATGCTGGCAGCCGGGCACCTGCTGGACATACAGGGGCGCATCACAGCGCCTGGCGGCAGCATTACTGCTACGCTCGATCACGGTCAAGCCTTTGATTTTAATGCAAGCAACAGCCTCTGGCTGGGCAAGCAGGCGGTGCTTGATGTGTCCGGTGTGACGCTTACTTATCTCGATAGCCAGCGGCTCACCCAGGGCGAGGTACTGAATGGCGGTGCAGTGACGCTGAATGCGCAGTTTGGCAATGTCGTGACCGAGGCGGGCTCGAGCATCAGGATCGCGGGCGCCGCGCCGGTACGGCTGGATATTCTGAATCAGGCGGGTGGTCTAGGGCAAATGGTGGGCAGCGATGCGGGATCGCTCAGTGTCACCGCGCGTGAAAGCATACTGCTTGAGGGTGGCATCATGGCGCAGGCGGGCAGCGCCTCAAATCGCGCCGGAACGCTTAATTTCGTTCTGGGGCTTCTCGATGTCGACGATGCGCAAAACAAAGGCTTCCCACTTGGAGAGCGCGTGCTGAGTCTGGCGCAAACGGCGGCGCCGCAGGCAGGGGGACTGATTCCGGGCACTGCCATCCCCGCCGGGCTGAATGGGCAAGCCAGGCTTGGCGCCGCGGCACTTGAAGCGGCAGGTTTCGATCGCATTGCGTTTAAAAGCCGCGATGCGATTCGATTGGAAAACGACTTGAATCTGGGCGCGAACCGGGCGTTACCTTTGAAAGAAGTGGTACTCGATGCGCCGCGTATCGAAACGGCGGGGGGCGACGCCGCGCTGAAGGCGGAAACCCTGCGGCTGGGCAATTTCGACATAGACCGTCTGGATGTCGTCAATACCCCGCTTGCGGGCAGCGGCCTTTTCAAGGCGGACGCACAACTGCTGGAACTGGCGGGCAACCTGACCTTGACCGGGATGGCACGCGCCGAGCTGAATGGGGCTCAGGAAGTCAGACTGTCGGGGATAAGCAGCGGCGGCTCTCCACGTCCGGCAAGCACGCTTTCGAGCGCGGCCGACCTGATTTTTCACGGCGCGGTGATAGCGCCCACAACCTATAGCCAGGTCAGCATTCAGGCGGCGGGGCAGACGGTTGCGTTCAGCCGCAATGGCATGCAGCCATCGCAGCCCCTGTCCGCCCTGGGCAGTCTCGCGGTAACGACCGCAAACATCGTGCAGGATGGCAATGTGTGGGCGCCATTTGGCCAACTGGCTTTCAACGCCACCGATACCCTGACGTTCAAGGACGGCAGCTTGACCTCGATTGCCGCCACGCCCGGCAGCGTCATCCCGTTTGGCCTCATGGTGAATGGCCGTAGCTGGATTTACAAACCCGATTCCTTCGAAATCCCGCAGCTTGCATTGGCTGAAAAATCCATCCGCACCCAGGCGGGGAATATCGACATGCAGGCAGGAGCAACCGTTACTCTCGCCGGCGGCGGGGATTTGCAGGCCTACGAGTTCAGCGTAGGGCCGGGAGGTGCGCGCGACATCTTGAACGATGCCAGCACCTATGCCATCCTGCTGGGCTATGCGAGCGGATTCGCGCCGGGCGACAGGCAGGAGAATACCGGTTTCGACCGCATGGCGGGGGATGCGGTATATCTCTCCGGCATACCGGGGCTGCCTGCGGGCGTTTATACCTTGCTGCCCGCACACTATGCATTGCTGCCGGGCGCCTATGCCGTAAGACTTAACGCGGATGTACCCAACCTGCTGCCGGGACAAGCTTATAGCAAGCAGGACGGTACCCAGGTTGTGCCCGGCTATGTCACGGACAGTCGTCACGCATCAGGCGGCCCGCGTGACGCCTTGTGGAACGGGTTTGAGGTGCTGACCCGCGAGCAGGTTTTGCAGCGGTCGGAAATAACTCTTACCCAAGCCACCGAATTTTTTGCTGATGGCCGTAACCGTCCGCAGGACGCTGGCCTGCTCTCGCTGGATACCACCGGCGGGCTGAAGCTGGATGCCATCTTCAAACTGGCGGCAGCCACAGGGGGCCGCGGGGCGGCGGTGGACATCAGTGCACCTAAAATCGCCATTACCAATGGCGCGCCGTCCGGAACGCCAGGAATTGATCCACTGGCCACGCGTATCGCGGTTACCACACTCAATGCCATGGGTGCGGCAAGCCTGTTTCTAGGCGGCACGCGCAGTCTCGCCACCGGTAGCGACAGCACTACGCTTACGGTAAATGCCGATGAGGTGACGTTGGCAAACGACGCCAATCATGTCCTGAAAGGCGATGAAATCATACTGGCGGCGAAAAATACGCTCACGCTGAAATCCGGTAGCGCCATCGAAGCACAAGACAATGCGGAAAGCGGGAGCGCCAGCTATAGTACAGCCGGCAATGGCGCTTTGGTGCGGGCGGGATCAACGCCCGCCGCTTTTTCACGCACCGGCAGTCCGGACCGCAGTCTGGGTACGCTGATCGGCGAAGGTGGCAGCGCGATCCGCTCAGGAAACTCGATTACGCTGGATGCAACAAAGCAGAATACGTTTGCGGGCACAACCATTTTTGCTGACGACAAGGGTAATCCGGTCGCGGGAAATTTGACAATCGGCGCGACACGGGTCAATTTTGGCAACGCTCCGGCAGGTTCTGAAGGCTTGGTTCTCAGCCAGAGCGAACTTGACGGACTTAACAGCCTGAATTCGCTGACGCTGGCAAGTTATTCCACCTTTGACCTGTATGGCGATGTAAGTGTTGGCGGCGTAAATGCCGAAGGCAAGCCGACACTTCAAGCCTTGAATCTGCTGGGCGCCGGGCTGGCTGGCCTGAACAACGGCGATAAAACCGCACATCTGCGTGCCACCAATGTATTGATTTCCAACCCGGCGGCAGCCGCATTTGCGGCGGGCGGAACGCCCGGCAACGGCGTGTTGGCGATACAGGCGGACAAGCTGGTGTTTGGTGAAGGCGCCAAAGCCATTCAGGGATTTTCCCAAGTCGACGCCAGAGCGAATGAAATTATCGGGCGCGGCTCGGGCCTCACCGATATTGTTGCTGGCGAGACGAACCTGAATGTCGCACGAATCAATGGCGAACAAGGGGCCAACCAAACCCTTGCCGCAGCCGGCAAGCTCGATGCCACCAAAATAGAGGCGGATCGCACGCTCGCGGCGGTGGATACGCTGGGGGCGAAGTGGGCGCTGTCGGGCACGGAAGTGATGTTCAATACCGAGGCAACTCTGCGTTCGGGGCACCTCAAACTCGCGGCGACCACCGGCAATCTCGAACTGGGCGCCACTGCGGTAGCGAATGCGGCGGGGCGGTCGGTGACGTTCTTCGATGTGGAGCGCGCATCCCCCGGCGGTACCATCGAACTGGCTAGCGGCAATGGCGACGTGGTGGTGCAAAACGGTGCACAGGTGAATGTATCCGCGGTGCCGGGCGGCGATGCGGGCAAAGTAACCGTCCATGCGCGTAACGGCACGGCGACTATCACCGCCGGCAGTGTACAGGGTTTGGTCACGGCGGACACCAGCGGCGCGAGAGGCGATGGCGCGCGTTTCGACCTGGATGTGGGCGCGCTGGCGGACTTCTCCACGTTTAACACGACCGTCAACCAAGGCGTATTCGACGGTGCAAGGACGTTCCGGGTGCGCACCGGCGATGTCAGCCTGGCTGCATCCGATACGGTCAAGGCAAAAGAAGTTCGTATTGCGGTGGATGGCGGCAAACTCGACCTGGCGGGGCATATCGATGCGTCAGGTAAAGATGGGGGCAGCATCCATCTTTATGCAAAGAACGATGTCGCTGTGCTGGCAAGCGCCAAACTTGATGGTTACGCAACAGGCAACGGTAAAAATGGCGGCGAAGTGGAAATCGGCACGACGGAGGGCAGGCTGAACCTGGCTGCGGGCGGCACGGTGGACGTGCATGGGGGCGGCGGCGCTCAGGCTGGCGAGGGCGGTGAAGTGGTGCTGCGCGCACCCCGCACCGGGAGTGGCGCAGGCAGCGAAGTGGCCGTGGACGGCGTCAACAGCGGCATCAACGGTGCGCGATCGGTGGTGCTCGAAGCGGTCAAGGTATACGATCAGATCACTACGCTCACCAGCACCGGTGCTAGTAGCGGTACTGGTGGCGCGACGCTCAGCCTCGACACTGTGAATACCGACAATACCAGCTTTGCCTCCCACGTCGGCACGATTGCGTCGCGTCTGGGCAAGGCCGGCGACGCCAACTTCCATGTGCGCGCTGGCGTGGAAGTGCGCTCAGATCCAGCGGTCAATGCGGGGGATCTCACGCTCAGCGAAAACTGGAATCTCGGGACCAGCCGTGCGGGGGAAGAGCCCGGCATGTTGACCTTGCGGGCGGAGGGCAACCTTAAGCTCGACAACAACCTTTCCGATGGATTCAACGTGGCGACGGCGTTCAGCAGCGGGACCACGCCGGCTACGCTGCTGGCTGGAGATTCATGGAGTTACCGGCTGGTCGCCGGAGCGGATACTGGAGCGGTTGACCCGCTGGCGGTCAATGCGGGCAGTGGCGACGTGACCCTGGCGGCGGGTAAACTGGTGCGCACGGGCACAGGCGATATCCACATTGTTGCGGGACACGACATTAAACTGGCCGATGGTAAATCGGCGATCTATACTGCCGGGCGCGTTGCCGACCTGGCCGATGGCTTTGTCACACCCGCCAATGCCCAGTTCAGCCAGGGCGGCGGCAACGTCAGCCTGGCGGCGTTGGGCGATATTGTGGGATCGCCCTCGACACAACTCTATTCCAACTGGCTGTTTCGCCAGGGCAAGCTGAATGAAACCACTGGAGAGTATGCGCTCCAACCTGCCTGGTGGGTGCGCTTCGACCAGTTTCAGCAAGGCATCGGCGCGCTGGGCGGCGGCGATATCACGTTAATTGCCGGTGGTAAAGTGGAAAACGTCTCTGCCAGCACGCCGACCCAGGCGCGCATGACGGCTAGAGCGCCGGATGCCAGTAAGCTGGCGAAAACCGGCGGCGGTGACGTGCGGGTGAAAAGCGGTGGCGATCTGCTGGGCGGCCAATACTATGCCGACCGTGGGGAACTGGTGCTGAAGGCGGGCGGCAAAGTGGATAGCGGGCAAAATGTAAGCGGTAGTCCGCTTTACACCATTCTGGCGCTGGGGGACGCGCAAGCACGGGTGCGGGCGCAGAGCGATGTCAATATCCACACTGTGCTGAATCCGCATCTGGTGGTTCAGTCTTCCGGCAACGGTGCGGCATTTAACGTCAACAATGCAACCAGCCCCAGTTGGAGTCTATTTTCGACTTATGGCGCGGACAGTAGCGTAGCTATGCAGAGCCTGGAGGGCAAGGTGACACTGCACAACGGTGGAGGGGAAAGTGCGGATATACAAGGAGCTTACAGAAAAACTCAGAGTCCCAATGGTCCCGGGCTCAACTTCAACATCTCCTCCTCGAGGTACAGACCGACGCTGCTTTCCCTCCTGCCGCCCAGCCTGTCGGCCACGGCATTTCAGAATGACATTTTCGTGAATGACGGAGCGACTGACATCGTGCTGAGTCCCTCGGCGCGCGCGCAATTGACATTGCTGGCGGCAAATTCGATCAATATTCCCGCGATTATATCCATGAGCGACCGGGACCCTGCGCTGATACCGGATGCGATCCGGCCAGGTATAGAATCCGACCAGTTTCCGAATACTGCTGTGACTGCTGCTGACCTTGACCTTGTTCATGCCGCCCTTCCCGTCCATACCGGCGATACCCAGCCGGCACGGGTCTACGCTGTGGCGGGAAATATCGAGGGTAACCAGGAGGGGCTCCCTAACCTGGACTTGGCCAAGGCAGTTCGGGTACGTGCGGGCCAGGACGTGCGCGATTTGGGCATTCTGGCGCAGCATGCCAATGCCGGCGATCTCAGCCAGGTGGTGGCGGGTAGGGATGTGGCCTTCATATCTGGAAACGCCCGAACAGACAACGCCAAAATCTGGGTGGGCGGTTTGGGAAGGCTGGAAGTAACGGCAGGGCGCAACATTGATCTGGGTACGTCGGCGGGCATTGTTAGCCGGGGCGACTTGGACAATGCCGAGCTGCCCACAGGCGGGGCCGACATTCATGTGGCGGCAGGAATGGGCACGCAGGGAATCGATTACACCGGCGCGATTGGCCGGTTGGTCGCCGAACTGGAACAAGCAGCGGGCAATCCGAATGACGCTTCGCTATGGCAGGCACGCTGGCTGGTGGGTAACGATGCGTTGGATGGCGCCGACGCGCTACAGGCGGTCAAAGCTGCGCAGGCGCTGGATGCGGAGGCTCAGCGTGGCATGGTGCGCGAGATGATCTATTCCGCTTTACTGGTCACTGGACGGGATTTCAACGACCCTGACAGCCCTTTCGCCGCGGATTACGCACGTGGCTATGCGGCACTGGAACTGGTGTTTCCCGGTTTACGCGAGAAGAATGACGACGGCAGCTTCAAAAATTATCAGGGAGAAATCAACCTGTTTGCCAGCCGTATCAAGACCGAGCGTGGCGGCAATATCGAGTTCATGGTGCCAGGGGGGGACCTGATTGTCGGCCTCAGCAATACGCCGGAAGTTCTCGTCAATACAGGCAATGATGTCCTGGGCATGCTGACGGTGGCCGACGGTAACGTGCGCGGATTTGCCCGTGACAATATCCTCGTCAACCAGTCGCGCATTCTGACGGTGGGAGGTGGCAATGTGCTGCTGTGGTCGAGCGAGGGTGACATCGACGCCGGCAAGGGCAAGAAAACCGCCACCGCGGTGCCGCCGCCGGTCATCAAGGTAGATGCCCAAGGTAACGTAACTCAGGAATTGCAAGGAGCCGCTTCCGGGAGCGGGATCGGTGCGCTTTCCACTGGCGGCTTGGCCGCGGGCGACATTGATCTGATTGCGCCTAAAGGTACAGTAAACGCGGGGGATGCCGGCATTCGGGCGAACAATCTCAATATCGCCGCTCAGATCGTGGTGGGGGCGGAAAATATTGCCGTGGCAGGGACTGCCACCGGTACGCCGGTAGCGGATGCCAGCGCGGTCAGCGCCACTACTTCGGGCGCCACATCACAAGGGGACGATGTAGCCAAGACCGCGGCGGCTTTATCTCAAAACCTGTCGGATGCTGCACGAACATCCGATGCGATGAAAAAACTTAAACCTACCTTTATATCAACCGAGGTGATCGGACATGGCGAATAAAAATTCCACTCTGCGACGCAGGGTGGAATCGGCAACAGGTTGCCACGCCACGCTGTCATTTACCGTTTGGCGCTGATCACTCCGCTATTTCTGTGGCGGCGAGCCATGGGGCCCAGCAAACCGAGCCCCGCCAGCATCATGACGTAAATCTCTGGTTCCGGGATAGGGATGGTGAATGTCACGTTATCGGCTACCAGCCCCATCCCGGTGAATGAAATGGAGCGAATGTCGGCGGTCGGATGCGTGATGCCAAAGAAGGTTCCTGCATTCAGGCGGTCCTCCGGGGCGTCAACGTCAATTATATGCGACTCAATTATTTGATGATTATCGCCAAAAGCAATTATAATCATGGAGTTGCCGTCATAACTGTTAAGTAAGGCGCCGGCGGCGCTAGTCAGACCGTTAACAAAGGTAAAGTGGAGTGTGCCGATAGCGTCCGTGGCGGCAAAATGGTTGCCCACGCCCCACAGACCATTGTTTCCCAGGTCTGCAATGAAAGCACCCAGAACAGAACCAGGTGTGCCGGTAAAGCTGACGCCGGGCGCAACGGTCTCAGGGCCGGTCGTAAGAAAGCCGTCAAAATTTTCGAAATCAATCACTTGCGAATTGGGGATATCGTTGACGTTTATAGTAAGCGCGGCGTAAGCCGGCAGGGTGACGCTCATAGCGCATGCGACAAGTAGCGTTTTTAGCTTCATGATTTTTCCTTTATTTGAGATGCGATGGCTCTTAGCACACTGCGGGTTGAGTAAATGCCTGATCAGGAGCCGATCACACCGCCATCGTCTTTGGTGATGACCACCACGGCGGAGCGCGGTTTGACCACGGCGTCGTATCCGCTACTCGTGGTCGACCCATTGATGCCGCTGTCGGGCCAGGTGGAGTTTTCGGTGTAATGTGTCTGCCAATCCTCGCCCGGGTGCTGGATGCCGATGAACATGGTTTTGCCGTCCGGAGTATTGGTGACACCGGTCACTTCACAATTCTTCGGTGCAGTGAGAAAGCGGCGGGTCTCGCCGGTGGAGGGGTCGGCGCATAACATGACGTTTCCGCCGACGTTGGCCCAGTCGCCGGTGGCATTCCCCACCTGATCGGTTTGAATCCACAGGCGGCCATCCTGGTCGAACCAGAGGCCGTCCGGCGCGCCGTAGTCATCGCCGTTTATGTTGCCCCGATGGTGAGGCTGCGGGTCAAGCTTGTCGCCACATTCGACAAAGATGTCCCATTCGAAACCCAGGGCATCCACTTTGGCCATATCTTCGCGCCAACGAATGATGTGACCGTAGCGGTTATCCAGCCTTGGATTCGTGGCATCTACCGGCGGGCGGGCGCCGCCTGCACTGGTCGTGCCGTCGGGATTGTTGCCGGAAGGCGGAGTGCTGCCGCGACGGTTGTTGTTAGTGAGGGTCATGTAGACCTCGCGCGTGACAGGATGCGCAGCGATCCATTCGGGACGATCCATCATCGTAGCGCCCAGCCGGTCGGCGGCCTGCCGGGTTTTGATCAGCACTTCGGCCTGGTCGGCGAAGCCATTTTCCGGCACAAGGCCATTCTGGCCCCACACCAGGGGTAGCCAGACGCCTCTGCCGTCGGCAGTGAACCTGGCGACAAACAGTGTGCCGGAATCCAGCAGATCGCGGTTGGCGGCGCGATTCTTGGGGTTGTACTTATTGGCGCAGACAAACTTGTAGAGATACTCGTTGCGCTCGTCGTCACCCATATATATGGTTAACGTGTTGTCGGTCCCCACGACGCTCCAGGCGTTTTCGTGCTTGATGCGACCCAGCGCGGTGCGCTTGACCGGCGTGCTCTTCGGGTTCCAGGGATCGATTTCCACTACCCAGCCAAAACGATGCGGTTCGTTCGTATTGAGGTCGGCACGGAAACGCTGGTCGACCTCGTGCCAGCGGTAGCCAAAGCCACCCTTGACTACGCCGTAGCGTGCCTGTCCGGAAAGAATTTTTAGCTTCTGTTCCGGGTCTGGTACGCCCAATGCATCGCCGGTCTCGTTGGAGAAATAGCCATTCCAGTTTTCCTCGCAGGTGAGGTAGCTGCTCCAAGGGGTATAGCCATGGGCACAATTGTTAAGCGTGCCGAGAACCTCCGTGCCGCCGGGGTCTGCGGAAGTCTTCATCAGATCATGGCCAGCGGCTGGGCCGCTGAGTTTGCAGAGAGAGTTACCGGTGATGCGCCGGTTAAAGGCGGAGGGGCGTCTGACCTCCCACGCGTCATCCTTTTTCCACACCTCGACCACACTGATGCCGTGCGCGGTTTGCTGGGCACGTACCATGTCAAGGGTGAGGGGTATGGTCGCATAGTCGGATGCGGGAGTAATGTTATTGATCATGGCAGGATCGACATACTCGTGGTTGGTTACCAGCAGGCCGCGGGCATTGGCAATGCCCGCCGCTCCGCTGGCAGGAAAGGGAAACAGGTGCATACCGTCGATGTGGGCGCCAAAGCTATCCAACTGTACCGCCTCGCTCATCGCGCCCGCCGGATCCCAATGCGGCGCATTGGTGAGGGAATCGCCCCAGGCGACCAGCACACGGGCGGTGTAGCCAGCGGGCACGGTGACGCGATCATTCTCTGCCGAAAGATATAAATTGACGGGCACCGAACTGAAGCCGATGCCATTCAGCGCGGCGGGCGCCGCATAAGCATATTTGACCAGACCATCGAACAAAGAACCGCCGAATGCGGCAACTGCCGTGGCGCCCAGGGAGCCTTGCAGGAAGGCGCGGCGAGACAGCTTGCGCGCATCGATCAGATCATGGAGGGAAGGATTGCCGGATTCGTTACTGCTGGCACGACTGGGGTTCGTTTTTCCGTCGGGATGCAGGGCGCTGCTCATCATATCTCCTTGTGAGTATGGCTTCAGTTAAGCACTTTAAAGTTGATGCACGTCGTTTCATGGATAAGGCTTCATGCACTGCCTATTTTCATGATCTCGTGCTACAAAAATTGTATCGGCGCACAGGCTAATCTTGAGCCGAACAGATCAAGCCGAACCGGCATATCTGCCCGGTCGCTATGCTCGTTACTCCCGGATATTCCTGTAGAAGTGTACAAGCCGCAGTCGCCACAATTCGCGCCATCGTGCAAGCGGTTTGTCAATGGTCGCGACCGTTATACTGTGCCCGACAGGGCGCCTCGCTTGGGGGTGAAAATCATTTCTCGTCCGGCAAGGGAACGAGTTGGCGAAACGGCAAGAGTGTCACGGGCGACTGCGAATCTGAGGAGCCGAGGGCGCCACCGCTGGATACGGTCTGTTGCGCGCGGGAGGCGCAGGGCGAGAACTTCATGCAGCTTCATGCGGCATGCGCAGCTTCCCGCCCCGGTATAGGCAGGTTATTTCAATTTCATGCAGTTAGCATAGTAGCTCACGGTGGCGGGCCAGTCGCTGAAGATGCCGAGGATACCGACATCCCGTGCCAGAACGTCCAGCACCTTCATCATATCGCCTTCGCGCTTGATGGCGGCATCGAAAGTCTGGTAATAAAAGCCGTTGTCGCCATCAGCCAGGATACCGGAACGCTCCAGGGTCCAGGTAATAATGTCAAGCCCAGCCGCTTTAGCTTGCCTGGCGTATCTTGACGCGACGATATTGCCGCTGCCATCCACATCCAGCAATGCAAATATAGGCGGAGCAACGATATTGATACCCTCTGCTTTATAAGCCGCCAACTGCGCAGCGTGGGGCAACTCGGCGACGGTATTGGCATCGTCAAGATAAACAGCCTGTTTGCCGAAGCCGGGCTCGTTGGCAATCCAGTAACGCACGTCGCGAATGTCAAAGGACTGGGGGTAGACCCTCCGGGGTTTAACATGCGCGGCTCGGTACTCGTCGATCATCTGTTGCGCATAGTCTTGCTGCGTGTAGTCGCCTGTACCGTCGCCGTCGCTGTCATAAGGCATTGCTACGCTGGCGCTCTTGAGCTCGGGTGTCATTTTCACGCCCAGCTCCTTGAACAGTTGAATACTTTCCTTGTGGGTGAGCAGGGTGCCGCTGGTGGAACCGGCGTATAGGTTAGTGCGCCAGTCGGCTGTGCCGCCCAGATACTCCGCAACGTTGGTTGCGGCGGGGTTAGAGGCATCCATCTTGCCTCTGAGACTCCTGAATTCTTCCAGGGTGATGTCGCTGGTGCAACACTGTGCCGAGGCTGCTTGAACAAGATTTCCGGCAGCATCAAGCTGAGCGGGCGTAAAAGGCCTGGTGCATTTTTCAGCTAATGGTGTGTCAAGAATATTGGTGGTCGTATGCAGGTCGCACTGTGAATGGCGGCAAACCAATTCCTTGTCCTTGGTAAAGGTTACGTCGCATTCCAAAATACCCGCCCCCATGCGAGCGGCCGCCTCATAAGACTCTTTCGTATGTTCCGGAAACTGCAAGGCGGCGCCACGATGGCCAATGGAGAAATCGGTTTTATGGAACGGACCGTTGGCGCAACTCTCAAGCTTGCTCTTGAGCCTGCTTGCCTCCATGTCGTTAACGAGGAAGTAAGGACGAGGACCCAGCTGGATGCTCAAGCTGTTTCCCGATCCACGGTGGTGACCTGCGCCATGCTCATCGTCATCGTCCCGGCTTGCGGAAGAACTGGTGGCAATTGTGGATAGCGCAGTCAAGAGAGAAAGAGCCGCTAGCGCGGATAAAATAGATTTTTGTGGGAGCATGTCGAGCCTCTGGGTTTAATAAAAGACTGTTTCACTTACATCCACGGTTGATGTAAGTCCTCGAGGTTACTTGCCCTTTTTTTCATTTTAGCGAGGATGTCGTTAAGCCAAACAGATCAAAGAAAGAACTGGAACTAAAAAAATTACTTGCCACGATCCGTAAACGATCTCTCGACTCCCGCCTGTCTGCCGCACCTCACGCACGTATCAGGGATCTCTGCGTTATAAGCTTTGCCGTCAGTTTGACGATAACTCTATAGGTCGCTTTCACCACCTCTGTTACAAGCGTTGCGTTGCATAAAGCCCAGCCTGCGCCGAACAGACTAAGCCAATTTAGTCTTGCTATCCGGTCGAAGTGCCGTGGATAGGGCTTTTCCATCAATTGCCCTGCATTCACGCGTTTGATTCCCTCAGGGGACGAAGTAGTGATCCGTTCGGATCATAGT